>CAYLXY010000063.1:0-8665 GCA_964387405.1 uncultured Clostridiaceae bacterium | reverse complement strand
TTATTTTTTAGAAATACAAGGATTGTCTTTAATATAAAATCTCCATGGAAAATCTACGGCTTCTTCTGCATAGTCTATATTTACTCTTCTAGTCTTTACAAGATCAAATGGACTACTTTCCTTAGCTTCTTCAATCCATAAGGTATGACCACAAAGATCCATGCTATAGTTAGCTCTAGTAATGTTCATTGCCATACATAGTTTACCAGGTCCATTTGTTAAGTTGAGTATTTGTCTTTTTTTAAAATCTTCCCTAGGCTTATTATACCTATTGACTATCATTGTTTCAATGTTTTCTATTGGCTCTATTGCTCTAATTAAAACCCCTGCAGGTTCTCCTTCTTTTTCTGTTACAACATTCATACAATTATACATTCCATATATTAGATAGACATATGCATGTCCAGGTGGTCCAAACATTGCTTGGGTTCTTTTAGTTTTTTTATAATTATAAGTATGTGCTGCCTTATCAATAGCACCTATATAAGCTTCTACTTCAACAATTTTCCCAACTAATCTTTCTCCATTAGTATAATGAACTAGGTTTTTTCCTAATAAATCTTTAGCAACCTCAAGTGTTGGTCTATTATAAAACTTTCTCTCTAATTTCATCTATTTTTCCCTTTCTAAATTCCTACTTAATATATTTTGTTATTACATTCATAGATCTTTTTATATTATACTTACTTTATTTCTGCAATACTGAAATATTTATTCTTTAAATTTAATAGCAACTTTCTCCCTAAGTAAATATTCTCCGTCCTTTGCACTATACTCCCCAAGTTCAATACTTCCTTCTTCGCTATCAGGTAGGGTATAACTTATTTCAGTATCAAAATTTCCCCAATTAGGTCCACCAGCATCTGCTTGTAAATGTTCTTCGTGGATTACTTTATCATTATTATCTAAAATCCTTACAGAAAAAGCAGCCTCAAAGGCAATAATCTTTCCTTTAACTCTTACAGTATTACCTATGCTATCATTTTCTTTAGGTAATTCAAATTTTGCCTCGATTACTTTTTCCTTATATTCAAGAATTTTTCCATCTTCATTTTTTACTTCATATAAACCAACTGAATCGGAATCAATTTCTAATATAATTGAAGGGTGTGTAAAAGCTTGTGTAAGCATAGCATCTTTATCTGGTTCTATTATTTCATATACAATGGCTCTTTCGTAATAATCTTCCACATATTCTTTAATATGAATACCATAGCCTCCTGTAGGCTTTTCTTTAGCATTTATTTTAATATAAGTAAAATCTGGATCTTGAAAAACATATGCTCCTTCTTTTTCATTAAATTCCTTAAACCATTCCATAGCAGATTCTGCTATGGATGTTTGATCTACTATTTTTATTTTATCCTTGAACTTTTCATCTATAGTATTTTTTGCTTCTATAGGTTCATCTTCTTTATTATTATCTTCTTCTTTATTGTCTTCAACTTTATCCTGTGGTTTTTCCGATGGAGTAGGTGCATTTTCTACATCACAAGCTGTTACACCTACTATCAATAATATTGCCATTAAAAATAACGGAATTATGTTTTTGATAATTTTCGATCTTTTTACTATCATTTATAAAACCTCCTTGATAACTATTATATCCCATTTAATTTCTATCAATCTATTAGACGTGGAATTATTAAAAAGGTTTTATCACAAAGATTTTTTACTAATTACATATTTATTTGTTTTCATCTTGTTTTATATTTGATGTATACCCTCATTATTTGAATGAGTGGTCTTTAGTATAGTTTCTATTCTTTCTTTTTCAGGTATTATTCTAGAGTTATCTTCATCATAGGCGAATAATGCACTTTTTACCATTCTAGTTTTCAATTTTCCCTTAGCTACAGAATTGCCTTTCAGTTGGGGAGCATCTAATATTCCTAGTTTCACTGCCTCTACCAAAGTATCCGGATCTGATAAAGGGTCTTCTGCTTCTTTATTAAGTGATTTTATACTATCTAAGATAATTTTAGCATCTTCTATTAATTCTTTTTTCCTCTTTTGAACATTTGCATCCTTAGTTAAGTCTATAGAGCCTAAAAATTCGTTTTTAATTATAGCCCTAACTATTTTACAAGACTCTATTACATCCTCTGCCTCTGCAGCGTGATGGGCTTCACAAAATCCAACTACATGATATATATGGGGCTTAATTGCCATTGCCAAATATGCAGAGGCAGCCAACTGACCTTTAGCTTGATATAAATCAGCTGGAAAACTTGCTAGGCCTGCCCTCGCTTGACGATAAATATTAAAGTTTTCATCCTGTAAGCTTTCTATTAGTTCTATTTTAGCTAACATTTTACCCAAATCATTTTCTGCAGAAATATAAGCTGGTACATTAAACATAAATTGTGCTATATAATCTTTTACACCCATTGCCTTGGCATTATATGCAGCTAAATATGCAACTGCTACCCCTATTGCGTCGTGTGCATCTCTAAGGCTCCAATGGTGAGGGTCATTGACTTCTACTGGTATGTTTCTCTCCCCGTGCCAGGACATTACTTGTTGATTTTCTATTATAGCTTCTTTTAGTGTCCTCGGCCCTCTTTTATCTAATTCAGAATACCAAAAAAGAGGTACAGCACACCAAGCATTGTTTATAGTGCTTTGCAAAACTTCTGCAAATTTCAATATGTTTTTAGTTCCGCTATAGGATCTTAATAAGGGATAATTTCCTTGTTGAGCTGCATTATATAAGTCCTGTAAATCTTCTTCTTTTCTAACTGGAACTCCACCAGCTCCACTCAGGCTTTCATCCATATTTTCTTGATCAAAGAAAAACTCCTGAGCATTTTGATCTGGTGCAATAGATATTACATCTAATACTTTTGCTTTAGCTATTTTTTCTATTGCCTCTATTGTTTTTTCCTTAGATGTAAGTCCTAAATGATGTCTTATTATGGGATAAGGATACTTAGAATTAATCCTATCTATAAGCTTGTTTACATATGTTTCCTCCACTAAATTTTCCTGACCTTTTATATAGGCTATAACTTCATCTATATCCTCATTGCCATAAAAAATTTTATCAAATATATTATATTTTTCCGCTACTAATCCTGTAAGCTCTGTTCCTCCAAACAACCAATCTATATCTTTTAAATATTCATTTACCTCTATGATTTTTTTTAAATCTTTTAATATTCCATTTAATGGTTCTGGCGAAAGTCTATATGATAGCCCTACAATATCAGGCTTCTTATCCTTAATTATTTTAATTAAATCTTTAACACTTACTCCTATACCTATAAATTCTGTCTTGTGATTTTCTTTTTCTGCTAAATTTAAATAATTCATTGTACCTGCAACATGAACACAATTACCAAGTGTTAGTCCTATTATTTTTTTCATTAAACCACATCCTCTAATTTCTTTTTTACTATTGTACCCTGTCTTGCTAGCATATGCATTTCTGCAACACTTAAACCATCTAGACCAAGTCTGTTTGCAGTTCTACCTTTTTGTCTAAATTCCTCATTAGTCATTAACTGAGCTATGTCAATCATCGAGCTTATAGCAGGGGTTTTTATTCCTAGAATATTAGCCATAGATTCCATAGGCACTAGACTATAAGGAACATCTTCATAAATATATCTAATATTTAGTCCCTGTGGTGCTTGCAAGCCTCTATAGGCAGAATTGTTTTGAATTGCTTGGAAAATAGTTTTACCTTTTGCATCATAGGTTTCTCTTAACCATTCTGTAGCAGATAATGTATCTACTTGAAGTACCCTACCTAATTCCATTCTTTCTTTATCTAATTTTTCCAAAACATTTCCTATTGATGGTGTTATTCCCTCGATATAATATTCAAAAGGTGCACATCTTTCAATATGTCCACTGTTTAAAAGAGTAGGCGCTGGATGAAATATAGCTCCATAGTTGTTAATGCTGGTTTCTAAAACATCTTTTGCAGGTATAAATTGAGGATAGGCCTCATTGATAAGTTTTAATACATAATTTGTTTTTGTAGCTGGTATTGCTGCTAAAGTTACTTCTTTTTTAGATTTAAATATGTGTGCCCGATTAAATTTTAAAGATCTACAAGCATAGATAAAGCTTTGTGCTTCTGCTACTATAATATTATTTTTCTTTCTTTGATTTAATAATGTTTCATATACTTCCAAAGCTCCTCCAGTTCTACCTGGATTTAATATTATTATTTGATTACTTTTAATATAAGGTGCCATTGATTTAGCAATGATATAGTGGCCTACAGCGGGAACGGTTACCATTATTATGTCTACATCTTTTATGGCCTCCTCTATATTATCCGTTACTTTATTTAAAACTCCATATCCATTTTCTTCTCCTGTAAGATAAATGGTTAGGTCTTTCATTAAGGGGAGTATCTTTGCCAATGTTCTATTATACAAATTAACCTTGTAGCCAATCATAGCAAGGTAGCCTGCCATGGCAACACCTCCATTACCAGCTCCTATAACACAATAAGTCAGTTCTTTTTTCAAAAAAATCACCCTCTCAAATAATAATTGAATTATCTTTGTAAAACTAAAATTTAGGGTCAAAAAAAACTATGGGGTTCCATAGTCTGGATATAACCTAGTATTTTCCCCTTTTTACGCTTACGAAGTTAGCTGTCGGATTAGGGCTAAAAGGTAGCCCATCCTAAATAGGACTCACCCCAAAAGATTGGTTTCTCCGCTTCTTTACAGAATTCAGCGATAATGTAGTTGTCCTTGTTTATATTTTAAGGTACAACCACCAAATCTATTTTATCATAAGTGCATGTACATTGGCAAGTAATAAGTTAAATTTTAACAGTTTGTAATACACATCTATAACAAACTAAAAAATAATAATCCTGTGCTTTTGTCATTAATTTTTTTATAGAAAAAACCATGGTCCTTAATAATACTAAAAACCATGGTTTTTTCTATAAATCAATACTTTTTAATTATATTTAAATTTGAATATTTTTTTGCCATTTACCTCTTTTATAAACTACAAATCCAACTATATCTGCTAAAATCCATCCCATAGGTATTGACCACCATATACCTTTTACTCCTATAATTGGAATAGAGGACAGTATATATGCCATTAGTACACGGGTTCCTAAAGATATTACTGTTAATATTATGGACATATTCAAACTGCCTACACCTCTGAAAAATCCATAAAACATAAATAGAAAACCAATTAAAACATAAAATACGCCAACTATTGACAAATACTCTATACCAGTTTCTATTACTCTTATTTCCCCAGGGTCAACAAATATTTTCATAAAATATCCTGACAATGTTATTATAGCAATAGATAAAATAATACAGAAAATAATAATTATCTTAACTGCAGAATTTACTCCTTTTTTTACTCTATCTACTTGACCTCCACCTAAATTTTGAGCTACATAGGTAGAAAATGCATTACCAAAATCTTGTACAGGAAGATATGCAAGAGAATCTACCTTAACAGCTGCAGTATATGCAGCTATTATATCTGCTCCAAATGTATTTACAATGCCTTGTACTCCTACCATTCCTATGGCCATAATAGACTGCTGTAAGGATGAAAGTACACTATATTTTGCTATATTTGGAAAAAGTCTTCTATCAAATGTAAATTCCTTTCTTTTAATTCGTAGTAATCCTACTTTCCTATAGGCATATATTAAACTTAATATAGAAGCAACAGCTTGGGCAATAACCGTTGCATAGGCTACACCTGCAACTCTCATATTAAATTTTATAACAAATACAAGGTCTAATATAATATTTAAAACAGATGCAACTATTAGAAAATATAGTGGTGTTTTTGAATCACCTATTGCCCTTAAAAGTGCTGCTATAGCATTATATAAAGATACAAATATCAATCCAGCAAAAATAATTTTAATATAAATAGTGGATTGTTATAATATTTCTTCTGGTGTTTTTATTAATACTAAAAGTGGTATTGCAAGTAAAAATGTTGTTATTGATAAAAATACAGTTATTACTAATATGAAAATAGCAGATGTTGAAATTACTCTTTTTAAATCCCTGTAATTTTCAGCACCATAATATTGGGAAACAACTACTGAGCTTCCCATACATAATCCAATTATTAACAATGTAATAAAGTTTATAAGTGCAAAGGATGTTCCAACAGATGCTAAGGCGTTTTTCCCTACAAATCTACCAACTACAATAGAGTCTACCATATTATATAGTTGTTGAAATATATTTCCAACAAGCATTGGAAGTGCAAATTTCAACATTAATTTTGTTGGATTCCCTTTTCTCATGTCTAATGCCATAACAAACATTCCCCTCTACAGTAAATATTATATTGCAAACATTGCTTTTAACCCTATCTACAAACAAAGTCCTTCATAATTTTGGGTACTTGCAACAATATAATGATAATAATAACATAAATACATGTATATGAATAATATTGTTTTAATTTGAATTCCATATGTTTATCATATGGATAAGGATTATTATATATCTAAAGCTGCTCAAAGTTTTATTAAACTTTTAAAGGAAAGTCATAAATAATATTTTTGTTAATTAAAAAAC
The DNA here is from genome assembly GCA_964387405.1 of uncultured Clostridiaceae bacterium. Classification (GTDB taxonomy): domain Bacteria; phylum Bacillota; class Clostridia; order Peptostreptococcales; family Natronincolaceae; genus JAAZJW01. The sequence goes on along the minus strand of CAYLXY010000063.1, from coordinate 2,117 downwards.
AGGTTGCATAACTATTATGCCTACCTGTTTTTTATAAATAGCAAATTCACATCTCTTATTTAATCAAAATCTTTAAACTTTAAATCTCCTAATAACTGTCTGTAAACTTTGTGCTAAATCCGATAAATTTTCGCTAGCACTTGCAATTTCTTCTATAGATGCAGATTGTTCCTCCATAGATGCTGTTACTTCTTCAGTTGCAGCAGAATTTTCTTGTGCAATAGCTGAAAGATTTTGCAATATGTCCAATATCTCATCTTTCATATTAGACATTTTTTCACTTGATATATTTAATTCTCTAACAGCATTTTCTGTTTCTTTCATTGCTTGTGTTATTAATAAATAATTATCCTTGTTTTGTGTTACACTGTCTGTTTGTTCATTAGCTATTGCAGATACCCTTTCCATAGTTGTTACGGCCTCTTGAGAATTTTCCTGCAAGTCATTGACTATTTCAGCGATATCCATAGTAGAAATTGAAGATTGTTCTGCTAGTTTTCTAATTTCATCTGCTACTACTGCAAATCCTCTTCCCGCTTCTCCTGCTCTTGCCGCTTCTATAGCAGCATTTAATGCTAGTAGGTTAGTTTGTTCTGCAATAGATGCAATTACATTACTAGCCTGTCCTATTTTATTAGAACTTTCATTTGTTTTCAATATTACTTGGTAAATTCCCTTGGCAGCTTCATTACTTTCTTTAGTTATATTATATAGATTATCCATTTCCCTTAAGCCTTCATCTACCACCATACTCACTTGTTGGGAGGATTGGTTTAAATCTGCCACTTGACTTGAGTCTGTTTCTATGATTTCTCCTAATAGAATTGCATTAGAAGCACCGTTTTCTGTATTTAAGGCTTGATCAGAAGCACCTTTTGCTATTTCCTCTGCAGTTTTTGCCACCTCTTCTGCAGCAGTGGCAGATTGCTGAGTAGTAGCTGTAAGTTCTTCAGATGTAGCTGCTACCTGTTCTGAAGATTGATCAACTTCCCTTATAATCTGTCTTAGGTTATCTGTTAACTTTTGTAGTCCTTTTCCTAAAAAACCAATTTCGTCTTTCCTTTTAAATAAGGTTTCAGGAACATCTTGAGTAAGATCAAGATTCACTATCTTATCTGAATGCTCTACTGCCAAGATAATTGGTTTTGCAATTGAACTACTTATGAAATATGTAATTGCAATACACACTAGTAAAATTGCAATTATATAAACAATAATACCATTTCGTATTTTGGGGATCTCATTCAATATTTCGTTTGAATCTGCTGTAACAGCTAATATCCAGTTAGTTCCTTCAATAGGTGAGTACCCAACATATAAATCTTGTCCATCTAATTTATAACTATTAACTCCCTCTTTTTCTTCAAGCATTGTTTCAAATAATACGGCAATAGCTTGTTTTTCTTTATCATTTCCTACTTCTTCAAAGTCTTCCTCTGTATTAGCTTCTACTTTCTCAACTTTTTCTTTACCATTTTTTGCTTCATCGATTGGATTATATTGACTTATAACTTTATCCCAATCCCTATGACCAACTACTACGCCTTTATCATTAATTACATATGCATATCCTTCTTCACCATATGTAATATCATTTGTAATTTCACTTAAAGCGTTTCCATCACTACGTCCTACTAATACTCCAACTATTTGGCCTTCTTTTTCAATGGGAGTTGCATACATCAAAACAAGACTATTAGTAACCTTACTAACAATTACATCCGACACATTAGTTTCACCATTTAAAGCCTTTTTCACATGATCTCTTTCTCCTACTTCAGCTGTTGTTCCATCTGAATAATAAGCACTTCCTTCAAGATTTACTATACCAAAATCCAAAAATTCTGTTAATCCTACTTGTCCTTGCAATACAGGTCTTTGACTATCCCAATCCATACTTCGAATATCTTCCATACCTGCTATAACTTTTAATGTTTCTTTCTGTCCTTCGATTCTACTTTCTGTAACTTTTGCGCTTTCGTTAGAAATTGTTTTAAGTCCATGTTCTGCTTCTTCAATAATAGCATTACTTGCCTTTTTTATAGAAGTAATTCCAATTATAATTGATGATAATAAAATTAATATTGAAAAATAAACTATAAGTCTTGTTTTAATGC
>CAYLXY010000062.1:0-8930 GCA_964387405.1 uncultured Clostridiaceae bacterium | reverse complement strand
GTCTCCTTTACCCTGCACTAATTTAAATATATATAAATTTTTTTCCTATGTCAAATTATTAAAAATTTATATTATTCCTTTATATTAACTTTTATACTCAATTCTTCTAATTGCTTTTCATCTGCAAAAGCTGGTGCATTTGTCAATGGACAAGTAGCATTTTGAGTTTTAGGAAAAGCTGTTACTTCTCTTATATTGTCTTCCTTTGCTAGAATCATTACTAGTCTATCTAAACCGAAAGCAATCCCGCCATGTGGTGGTGTTCCATATTTAAAGGCATCTAGTAGGAAGCCAAATTTTTCCCAAGATTCTTCTTGACTAAATCCTAAGGCTTTAAACATTTTTTCTTGAAGGTCTGAAGTGTGGATTCTTATACTTCCTCCACCAATTTCATAACCATTTAAGACTATATCGTAAGCCTTAGCCCTAGCCTTTTCTGGACTTGAGTCCATCAAATCAAAATCTTCATCCATAGGAGATGTGAAAGGATGGTGCATGGCTAGATAGCGATTATTCTCTTCATCAAATTCAAACAATGGAAATTCTGTAACCCAAACTAACTTAAATTCATCTTTATTAAGTAGGTCTAATCTTTTAGCAACTTCTACCCTCAAATGACCTAAGGAATCATGTACTACCTTTAGTTTGTCAGCTACAAATAAGATTAAATCTCCTTCTCTTCCATCTGTCTTGTCTAAGATAGCTTTCATTTCTTCATCTGTAAAGAATTTAGCTATTGGTGAAGTAACTCCTTGATCTGTTATTTTAATCCAAGCTAATCCCTTAGCTCCATAATCTTTTACATAGTCTTCTAACTTTGTAATATTTTTTCTACTGAATTGATCTCCATAACCTTTTACATTAATAGCTTTAACTCCACCGCCATTTTTTATGGCAGATGAAAACACTTTAAATCCACAATCTTTTACTGTTTGACTCAAATCTATTAATTCAAATCCAAATCTAAGATCTGGCTTGTCAGATCCAAAACGCTCCATTGCTTCTTTATAGGTCATCCTGTCTATAGGTAAATCTATATCTATATCTAATACTTCTTTAAATACTTTTGCTAATAGTCTTTCATTAACCTCTATTACATCGTCTATATTAACAAAGGACATTTCACAGTCAATTTGAGTAAATTCTGGTTGCCTATCTGCCCTTAGATCCTCATCTCTAAAACACTTTACTATTTGGAAATATCTCTCCATACCTGATACCATTAAAAGCTGTTTAAAGAGCTGTGGTGATTGTGGCAGGGCAAAGAACTTGCCTGGATTTACTCTGCTTGGTACCAGATAGTCTCTTGCACCTTCAGGTGTTGGTTTTGTTAACATTGGTGTTTCTACCTCTATAAAACCTTCACCGCTTAGAAAGTTTCTTACAACTTGAGCCACCCTGTGTCTTAGTATTAAGTTCTTTTGCATTGAAGGCTTTCTTAAATCTAAATATCTATATTTAAGTCTTAGGTTTTCTGCAACATCGTCATCATCTTTAATGTAAATGGGTGGTGTCTGTGATTGGTTTAAAACTTCCATTTCTTCTGCAAATACTTCTATTTCTCCACTTGGTATATTTGGATTTATAGATTGTCTTTGATAAACTTTTCCTTTTACACTTATTACATATTCTGATCCTAATTGTTCTGCCTTTTTAAAAGCATCTTCAGATATTTCATTGTCAAAAACAACTTGAAGCAAGCCTGTCCTATCTCTTAGGTCTACAAATATTAGACCACCCAAGTCTCTTCTTCTTTGTACCCAGCCTGATAGGGTTACTAGTTGACCTATATTTTCTTTATTTAAAGTTCCGCACATATTACTTCTTTTTAAAATCATAATATTTACCCCCTATTTGTTAAGTTTTCTTCAAGGACCTTGGTTACATCTTGTAAACTAACTTCTACTTCTTCCCCATCAAGCATATTTTTTAATTTTACTATTCCTTTAGATAATTCCTCATCACCTATTACAATAGTATAATTAGATTCCATTCTATTAGCATATTTAAACTGTGCCTTTACACTACGACTTAAATGATCCATATCTGCAATTAAGCCTACTTGTCTAAAGTGATTTAATAATCTAAATCCTTCATAGGATGCTGCTTGTCCCATTGTTACTATAAATACATCTAAGCCAGCAGGTTTAGGAATATCTATATCTTGGTTTTCCAATGTTAATATAGTTCTTTCTAAGCCCATTCCAAAACCTACACCAGGTGTACTAGGTCCTCCACAATCTTCAACAAGCTTATCATATCTTCCTCCACCACATATTGTTCCTTTTTTACCAGCTTCGTCAGTAATAATTTCAAAGGCAGTTTTAGTGTAATAATCTAGTCCACGAACAATTCTTGGATCTACTAGATATTCCACTCCTGATCCTTGTAAATATTTTTTCAAACTTTCAAAGTGATCCTCACACTCCTGGCAAATATGGTCTAAGATAAGAGGTACTTCTCTTAACTCTGCCTGACATTTATCCGACTTACAGTCAATTATCCTCATAGGATTACGATCAAATCTTCCCTTGCAAGTTGTACATAGTTTATCTAATCTATCTTCTAGATATTGTCTAAGTACTTTATTATATTCTGCCCTACACTTTGGACATCCTACACTATTTATCCTAAGTTCTAAGTTTTTAACTCCAAGGGTTTTATAAACTGTCATAGCTAGGTTAATAACTTCCCCGTCTATAGAAGGTTTAGCTGCACCAAAAGCTTCAATACCAAATTGATGATGCTGTCTAAATCTTCCTGCTTGAGGTTTTTCATATCTAAAAACTGGTGTGATATAAAACATTTTTGTAGGTTGACTGTCTGCATAAAGTTTATGCTCAATAAAAGATCTTGCTACTGGAGCTGTTCCTTCTGGTTTTAAAGTAATACTCCTATCTGCACGATCTAAAAATGTGTACATTTCTTTTTCTACAACATCTGTACTATCACCTATTCCACGCTCAAAAAGCTCTGTATGCTCAAAAATAGGGGTTCTTATTTCCTTGTATCCAAAATTTTTCGCTACTTTTTTTACTGTATCTTCAACATAGTGCCATTTATATGCCTCACTAGGCAACATATCTCTTGTACCTCTCGGTCCTTGTGTCAGCAATTTAACTGCCTCCCTTATAATATATAATTATACTAGTCTTTATATTAAAATACATAAAATCCTCTGCATCCTTCAAAATAAGGACGAGAGGTTGCAAAATCTAACAAAGTCGTCCTGAATCAAATGAAGGATCTTATTTTAATAATAAAAAATCCTTGGCATTACTCAGGATAGTAAATATACTTAGGATGAAGATTTGTATTGAGGATTATAATTGTTTACCAATAAATTTTGCTTTCCTATCTATCATCTCATCTACCCGTTCTATATAATGTTCTAAATTTTTAACATTAGCCACTCTTTCTAGTTTGTTTTCCCTTGGAAAGGTAAACTTAGATACTCCGCCAGCACCTAGGGCAATTATAGTTTGTTTTTCCTCTATAATTTGAATATTGTATATACATTCATGGCCTGGTTTTGCATACCCTATATTTTCAAGATTAGCTAGCATATGTTTTTGCCTATACATATAATAAGGTTTTAAAGCCATTTTATTTGCATAATCCTGTGTAATTTTAAGCATGTCCCTTACTTGTTCTTGATCAGATAAGCTATAGTTTTCTAAAGTTTCTTCTAATCTAGACCTACTTTTAACAGCTAATGTATGGACTGTTAAGTTATTAGGTGATAGTTTTTTCAACTCTTCCATAGTATAGCTTAGATGACTCCTATCCTCACCTGGCAGGCCAATTATAATATCCATATTAATATTTTCAAATCCAACTTCCACTGCCATTTTATAAGATTCAACTACTTCCTCTACTGTGTGTCCTCTTCCTATAATCTTTAAAGTATTATTATTCATAGTTTGAGGATTAATACTTATTCTATTAACATTTTCTTTTTTTAAAAAGATAAGTTTTTCATAATCAATTGTATCTGGTCTACCAGCCTCTACTGTAAATTCTTCAATATAGTCTAAATTTATATTACATTTAATTGTATCAAATATTCGAGCAAATTGGCAAATAGAAAGGGTGGTAGGTGTCCCACCACCAATATATATAGTTTGAACTTTTTTACCTGTGTCCTTAATTAATTTGCCAAGACCTTCAATCTCCCTAGATAGAGCATTTACATACTTATCTACCAAGTGCGCTGATTGCTTTAATGAGTTTGATGGAAATGAACAATATAAACATCTACTTGGGCAAAAAGGTATACTAATATATAAACTGATCTTTCTTTCATCAATAGGATATACAAATTTATGTCCTCTATTAGCCACATCTAATAATAATACAGCTTTTTCGTAATCAATATAATATTCATCTATTAAAATTGATAAAATTTCTTCTTGTGTCAAAGCTTCTTCTAATAATTTGTGAACTATCTTTGTAGGTCTAATTCCTGTTAAAACACCCCATGGTACTTTTGCTTTTGTGGTTTTTTTAAGAATTTTAAAAAGACTTCTTTTAATAATCCTTTTTGTTAATCTTCTGATTTGATCCTCTTTATTATTTAATTCTATTTCCATAGTTTCTACTTCTTTATCTATAGTAGATATGGCAATAGCTTTATTGTTTTCAATTTCAAGTTGACTAATTAATATAATTTCTTGTGAAAGATTTTTTTCTTTATAATTATCATATGTTTCTAAAGTAAGAAATATAATTTCTATTGTACTTGGATCAAAAAACATTTTTATCATTTCTCTGATTTCATATTCGTAATTGTGACCTATACATATAACTTTAATTATAGTTTTCACTTTATCCTACCTTACAAATGGATTATTAGCTTTTTCATTGGCTATAGTAGTAGCCGTTCCGTGACCAGGCAAAACCGTTAATTTTTCATCCAATGTCAGTATCTTATTTTTAATTGAATCAATTAGTTTTTCTTGATCCCCACCTTCTAAATCACTTCTCCCTATGGAGTTTGCAAACAAAGTATCTCCTGTAAATAAAAATCTATCTACTTGAATAGATATTCCACCTTTAGTGTGCCCTGGTGTATGAATAATAAATAATTTTAATTCTCCTAATTCTAATATATCTCCATCTTCCAATAATTTATCCGTTTCAGTTTCTACAATAGGTCCACCCAATATAGCAGATAAATTAATATTACTATCTTTTAACATATATAAGTCATCCTTATGCAAATATAGGGGAATACCTAGTTTATCTTTAAGTTCTTGTACGCCTCCTATGTGGTCTGCATGGGCATGGGTTAATATAATATACTCTAATTTTAAATCATTTTTTTCTAATATTTCAATAATTCTATCTACATGTCCACCTGGATCAATTACAGCAGCTTTTTTTGTTTTTTCATCTCCTATTATATAGCAGTTAACTGCATATATGCCAGCTGGTATTCTTTCTAAAAACATTAAATATCCCTCCAGTAAAATTAAAATTCTTTCTTACTATCTATAAGCATAGTCACTGGTCCATCATTAATAGAATGTACCATCATATGAGTTTGAAAGACACCGGTTTCCACCTCTAGCCCTTGTTTTTCACATTCCTTTATAAAGACTTGATAAAGTTCATCTGCCATCTTAGGTGGAGCAGCTTGTGTAAAGCTAGGTCGTCTTCCTCTTCTACAATCTCCATAAAGTGTAAACTGAGAAACAGCAAGTATTTTTCCTCCCTTATCAATAAGAGATAAATTCATTTTTTCATTTTCATCTTCAAATATTCTCAAATTTACAATTTTTTCTGCCATGTATTTAGCATCCTTAATTGTATCATCATTTGTTACTCCTAAATATACTAATAGGCCTCTATCAATAGTTCCAGAAACCTCTTCATTTACAACTACCTTCCCTTGAGAAATTCTTTGAACTACTGCTCGCATATTATCAACTCCTGACTAAGTAGTTACTCTAGATATGTCTATGATACCACTTAGATTTTTTAATTTTTTTATTAACTCTTCTAAATGGTCTGTATCATTAACTTCTAATCCCATATTGAGTATAGATATTCCTTCCTTGGTTACTCTTGCATTTAAATTATTAATAGATATTTTTATTTCAGATAATGCAGTTGTTATATCTGATAAAAGTCCCTTACGATCTATGGCTTTAATCTGTATTTCCACCTGGAATGCAATAGCTTTGTCTACATCCCATTCCACTTCTATATATCTTTCTTCAGCATCTTCACTGTTAACCAAGTTTATACAGTCTTTGCGATGAATTGAAACTCCACGCCCTCTAGTTATGTATCCGGCAATATCATCACCAGGTACTGGATTGCAGCATTTGGCAAAACGTACCATTATATTATCTATACCTTTTACTTTTACTCCTTGGTTTCTTTTTTCTTTTTTCTTTTTATGGACTTCCCTGTCTCTAATTTTTGCAGATGCTTCTTTTTCAGGGCTAGCTTGACTGATCTCCTTACGAGCAATCTCTTTTATTCTAGGCATTACTTGAGTTAGTGAAATACCTCCATAGCCAATGGCAGCATATAAATCATCTGAATTAGAAAAGCCATGTTTTTTAGCTATAGAAGCAATGACCTTTTGAAGTGATGCCTGGGTAATATTCAAAGATAACCTTTTTATTTCTTTATCTATTATTTCCTGTCCTTTTTCAAGGTTTTCTTCACGTCTTTCCTTTTTAAACCATTGTCTAATTTTTGTTCTAGCTTGGGAACTTTTAACTATATTCAACCAATCCCTGCTTGGTCCCATACTGCTTGAGGAGGTTAATATTTCTACAATATTTCCGTTTTTAAGTTCATAATCAAGTGGAACTATGCGTCCATCTACTTTTGCACCTATACATTTATTACCTACACCAGAGTGAATCTTATATGCAAAGTCTATAGGTGTAGATCCTAGGGGTAAATTTACAACTTCTCCCTGTGGAGTAAATACAAAAACTTCATTTGTAAATAAATCTATTTTTAAAGATTCTAAAAATTCCTTTGGATCTTTAACTTCTTTTTCCCATTCAATCATCTGTCTTAACCATGCTAATTTTGAATCTGTTTGTTCTTTTACACCTTCAGTTTTACCTTCTTTATATTTCCAATGGGCAGCAATACCATACTCTGCAATCTTATGCATGTCCCAAGTTCTAATTTGAATTTCAAAGGGATCTCCTTGAGGTCCTATTACTGTAGTATGTAAAGACTGATACATATTGGCTTTAGGCATAGCAACATAATCCTTAAAACGTCCTGGTATGGGCTTCCATATTGTATGGACTACGCCCAACACACCATAACAATCCTTTACACTATCCACTAAAATCCTAACAGCTAGAAAGTCAAAGATTTCTTCAAAGGATTTATTTTGACTTGTCATTTTTCTATATATACTATAAAAATGTTTTGGTCTTCCAGTTATTTCATTTTTAATATCAAAGTCATGTAATTTTTCTTTTAATTGGCCTATTATATCATTTATAAAGCCTTCACGGTCTTCTCTTGTTTTATCTACTGTATCTATTAGTTGATAATAAGCTTTAGGGTCCAAAAATTTCAAACACAAATCTTCTAGTTCCCATTTAATTCTTGAAATACCTAATCTGCCAGCTAGAGGTGCATAAATTTCTAAAGTTTCTGTAGCTTTTTCTTTTCGTTTTTCTTCCCTATGATGCTGAAGAGTTCGCATATTATGAAGACGGTCTGCCAGTTTAATTAAAATAACTCTTATATCTTTGGCCATGGCTAATACCATTTTCCTTAGATTTTCAGCTTCTCTTTCTTCCTTGGAACTAAAGTTTAAACGTGTTATTTTAGTTACTCCATCTACTAGATCAGCTACTTCTTCTCCAAACTCTGATTTTATTTTTTCATATCCATAATCTGTATCTTCAATTACATCATGAAGCAAACCAGCAGCTACAGTGCTACTATCTAATCTTAACTCTATTAAAATTGTAGCTACTTCTACAGGATGAATAAAATAACTTTCTCCTGACTTTCTATATTGACCTTGATGTGCATTTTCTGCAAAATTATAAGCTCTAACAACAAGCTCTACATCACAGTGTGGAGTAAATTTTTCAATTTTACTTATTAAGTTTTCTAACATAATATAAAGTCACCCTCTTTAGTAGCTTCTATTAAAAAATACTTACACTTATATTTTGTATATCTTATTCGTCATATTTAATTAAAGAATTCAATCTATAATCTTTTAATATATCTCTTCCTTTTAGATAATTAAGTTCTATTAAAAAATTAATTGTTACAACTTCTCCACCAAGCTCTTCAATTAATTTTGCAGTAGCTAATACTGTACCTCCTGTAGCCAGTAAATCATCTACTATAGCCACCCTTTGGCCAGGTTTAATACTATCTTTATGTATTTCTAATAAATCTGTACCATATTCAAGTTCATATTCTTTGCTAATTGTTTGTGCTGGTAACTTGCCAGGTTTTCTTATAGGTACAAATCCTATGCCTAAATTAAAAGCAACAGGTGTTCCTATTAAAAAACCCCTAGCTTCTGGTCCTACTATTATATCTATATTTTGGTCTTTTAATTGATCTGATAATTCTTCTACTAAATACTTAAAAGCTTCTCCATCTTTTAAAAGAGTTGTAATATCCTTAAAACTTACACCTTTTTTAGGAAAATCCTTAATTTCTCTTATTTTATATTTCAAATCCATTATTTTCACTCCTATTGTAAAGATAGCCAAGTATTTTTAAAATCATTAAAGTGTTTTTCTCTTTCCTTAAGATACTGAGTAAATCTTAGTTTGTTTAAATCCACTTTATAGGGATTCTTTATCATATATACACTGTAGGTATGGTTTTCAAACTTATAAGTCAATAAGTTTCCTTCAGTAAATATTTTTAAAGCATTATTAAGTAAGGCCTGGTTTATTGATAATTTATAT
>CAYLXY010000061.1:0-8952 GCA_964387405.1 uncultured Clostridiaceae bacterium | reverse complement strand
AATTCAAATATATTTAAAAGTATGTATATAGTAAATAAAAATAATAGTAGACTAACTTCTGCTCTTGTAATAATTGTATACTCTAATAAAACAAATAATACTATAAAACTTGATAGCATGAATCCACCTTTTATGAAAAAACTTTTTCTTTCAATTGTTACTGGGGATAATATTGCTATTAACCCCAATATCAAGCCTATATTACATATAATAGAACCTATAACATTTCCCACGGCAATATCATAATATTCATTATATGTTGCTATGGAAGAAACCAACAACTCTGGTAAAGTTGTAGCTATACTAACTATTGTTGCTCCAATCAATATGTTTGGAATACCTGTTATTTGTGCTACTGCTGTAGCAGAATCTACAAACCAATCTCCACCTTTAATTATTATTACTAAACTTATTGTAAACACTAAAAACACTATTGTAATTTCCATTATAATGCTCCCCCTTAACAATCCATATATCTTTTAGAAAAAGCTTCTGTATTAATATATTGATTATTCAAAAGGTATATGACACTCTTTTACTAGTAAAAGAGTGTCATATACCTTTTGTAATTAAAAATTAATTATTAATTCCGGAGTATGTGAAAAAAACAATATTTGTTTCTAGTTTTTATACTTGTTTATCTTTCTAATAAAAGTGTGTTTCTAGCCTCAATAGTATTTGTATGTAAGAGTTTTTCTATAGATATTACATATTTGATAGTATTGTTAAGAGCTAATAAAACTGCTTTATTTAAATCTTGCTCTGCAACTATCCTTAATTCCTCTACACCTACATAGTCTCTACCTATTTCTATAAAATCTGCTAAATAAATAATTTTTTCTAAGTTACTCATTTTTTTTCTTCCAGTCGTATGATATTCTATTGCATTTAAAATATCTTTATTATTTATACTAAACTCTTTTTTTGCTATATGTGCAGCAATCTTACCATGAAGTAATTGATATACATTAGACATAATTTCATCAATAAGTAAATTATTTTGACTTATATATTTTTCTATTTCTTCTTTTGAAAATCCTTTTGCATAGTCATGTAATAATCCGGCTATATAAGCAGATTCTTCATCTTCACCATGTTTTTTTGCTAAATAAACTGCTGCATCTGCTACACCTAGAGAATGACTATATCTATGAGATGACACATTCTGTTTTAATTTATAATCTATTTCTTTAATCAAATCTGATTTCAATATCTAACACCTCAATCTATATATAATCCATTATTAAATATATACCTTTCTACATTTTCAGGCAATAAATATTTTATAGATTTTTCTTCTTTTACTCTTTTTCTAATATCTGTCGATGAAATATCTAAAATTGGTATTTTAGACTTTATAATATTTGCACCATATTTCTCCGTAAATAGTTCTATTTTGTCATCTAGTAGCTGATTTTTAAATCCTTGTCTAGTCATGACAATAAATCTAGTTAATCCTAAAAGTTCTTTATATTTCTCCCAAGACTCCATTTCAAGTAATGAATCTGAGCCCATTATAAAATAAAATTCTGTTTCTTTATCATAATATTCTTGCAACTCTTTAATTGTGTCAATAGTATATGACGTTTTTTCTCTAATAACCTCTATAGTAGAAATATCAAACTTTGGATTACCTTTAATTGCCAGTTTAATCATATCTATTCTTTTATAAGCACTTGTTATTAGTTTTTCTTCTTTGTGGGGAGATTTTCCTGTTGGTATAAATAAAACCTTATTTAAATTAAGCCTATCTAGAGCTGTCTGGGCAATAAACAGATGACCAAAGTGAATAGGATCAAAGGTTCCCCCTATTATACCTATCTTTTTATCTTTTAAAGCTTCTATATTTACATCTTTATTTTTATCCAATTTATTAAATCTCCTATATCTTTATTTAAGAAAAAAGCCAGTGATAATCACTAGCCTCTTGGTAATTCAATTTTAGGATTTTCATGGTTTTTGCGGTATATAACAAATTTATTTCCTATTGCTTGTACAAATTCAGCTCTTATCTTTTGCGTAACTTCATTAGCGGTATCTTTAGTATCTAATCCACTATTTTCTAAAACTGTTACTTTGACAATTTCTCTAGAATTTAAAGCAGAATCCAACTGTTCTAAAAAGGCATCGGTTAAACCCATTTTTCCTATTTGAGTAATAGGTTTTATACCATTTGCCATACTTTTTAAATAATTTCTTTGTTTTCCTGTTAACATTTTTCTACTCCTTTATACTTTCACTTCTTATTTTATCTTGTCTTATAATATCAATGTAAATTAATTTAAATAATCAAATTCAATACCATACATTCTTACTAAATCCCCTTCATTTACACCTAGTTCCTTTAATTTATCAATAACTCCCCTATCTCTTAATAGCTTTTGAAAATAACTTAAAGAGTCCATATCTTCAAAGTTAGTAGAATTAACTAATCTTTCAATAAATCTACCTTCTACAATATAAACACCATCTTCTATATTAACTTCAAAATAATTTCTATCTTCTGTGTCTTCGTATTTATATACCTTTTCCTCTTCCACAATAGTTTCTTTCTCTAACTTTTCTAATTCTTTTAATCTTTTAGATACATAGCTTAAAAGTTCATCTAGTCCCTGGTTAGTAGCTGCTGAAATAGGAAACACTTCTATTTTTTGTTCTTCAAGAACTGATTTTAATTTTTCAATATTAGTGTGTGAGTCTGGAATGTCAGTTTTATTTGCTGCTACAACTTGAGGTTTTTTTGCAAGCTCTTCATTATATAAATATAATTCCTGATTTATTTTTTCAAAATCCTCTAAAGGATCCCTATCTTCTAATCCTGCTACATCTAACACATGTATAAGAAGCTTTGTACGTTCTACATGTCTTAAAAATTCATGGCCTAAACCAGTACCTTCATGTGCACCTTCAATTAATCCTGGAATATCTGCTAATACAAAGCTATCTCCATACTTAGTTTCAACCACACCTAAATTAGGTGTAAGTGTTGTGAAATGATAGTTTGCTATTTTAGGTTTTGCACTAGTTACTACAGATAATAATGTAGATTTACCTACATTCGGAAAACCTATTAAACCTACATCTGCAATTAATTTTAATTCTAATCTTACTGCAAGCTCCTGTCCACGTTCTCCAGCAATGGCAAATCTTGGTGCCTGCCTAGTAGATGTCTTAAATTTTGTATTACCCTTTCCACCTCTACCACCTTTTGCTACTACAACCGAATCCTTATGATCGGTTAAGTCTGCAATTATATAGCCTGTAGTCTCTTCTCTAATAATTGTACCAGGGGGGACTCTTAATATTAAATCTTCCCCAGCTTTACCGAACATGTTTTTACCTTTACCATCTTCTCCGTTACTTGCATTATAATGTTTTTTATATCTAAAATCCATTAAGGTTCTCATACCTTCGTCTACTTCAAATATAATATCTCCACCATTGCCTCCATCTCCACCAGCAGGTCCTCCTGCTGGAACATAAATCTCTCTCCTAAAAGCAACTGCACCGTCTCCACCTTTACCAGCTTTCAAATTAATCTTTGCTTTATCAATAAACATATAATCACCCTTAATTAAGAACTACAACATAATTATCTAACTACTAGTTGTAGTAACTTATAATTGCACACACTTTTTATCTTTTTATTATATCAGTATTAATACTGATGTCAACTATCCAACTTAATTTAGTATAACCAGTTAAACTAATAAAAAAACCGCCTTAGGCGGTTTTTATTAGTTAACAGCTAATGTACTTTCTACTGGATATATACTAACTTGTTTTCTATTTTTACCTTTTCTTTCAAACTTAACAACCCCATCCATCACTGCAAAAAGAGTATCATCTCTTCCTATCCTTACATTAGTACCCGGATGAACTTTGGTTCCCCTTTGTCTTACTAAAATATTACCTGCTGTAACAAGTTGTCCGTCTCCCTTTTTTACACCTAGTCTTTTAGCGATACTGTCACGACCGTTTTTAGAGCTACCTACTCCTTTTTTACTAGCGAATAATTGAAGATCTATATTAAATAGCATGACTTACACCTCCTTGTTAATAATCTTTACATATTGAAAATAACTTTTTTCTATGTTTTCTAATCCTAAAAGCATAGTATCTATTAAAAGTTTTGCTTCATATAACTCTTTTTCATTTAAATCATTCGGCAATCTACATTTAAGATATCCTTTTTCAACTTCATATTCAATATCAATATTACATATTTCATGAAGTGCTAGCACTGTAGTTTGACTTAAAGTAGATACTGCAGCACAAACTATATCTTCTCCTAGATCAGCTGCATTAGCATGTCCTTTTATAATAAATTGCTTTATATCTTTGTTAGAGTTACGATAAATTAAAATTGAAATCATAATACACCTATGCGTTAATTTTTTCTATAACTAATTTTGTATATGGTTGACGATGTCCTTGCTTTCTTCTATAGTCTTTTTTAGGCTTATACTTAAACACTATAATTTTCTTAGCCTTGCCTTGCTTAACTACTTTAGCATCAACTTTAGCTCCCTCAACTACCGGATTACCTACAGTTAGCTTGCCATCTTTTGAAACTGCTAATACATTATCAATAATAACTGCATCATCTGTATTAGCTTCTAATTTTTCAACAAATAGTGTATCTCCTTCTTGAACTCTATATTGTTTTCCACCTGTTTCAATAATTGCGTACATTATAATTGCACCTCCCACACCTATAAACTCGCCGAATACTAGGTACTTATCGTTTAAAACCCGTTTCGTGCGGCTACTTACCGTATCATATTATCATATTGAAATTATGAAGTCAACTGTTTTATTAGGCTTTTTTATCCATTAATTTTTTAATACTTTCCATATTTCCCATAGCTTTAACCTGGATATCATTATAATGTAAAGAGTTATTAGGAATTATATAGGATTTTAAATTGGTTTTATTATTTATTTCTTGTATTATAGACTTTTCTTCCTGAAAAAACTGTAAAATTGTTGGGTTTACTTCGAATATAACAGCCTCTGAATTAGTATGTATATTAATCCTTTTCATTTCTTTTTCAAATTTATATAATAAAACATATTCACTAACTAACCTGCCTGAACCATCACAACATTGACATTTTTTCTGTAACAATCTATCTAAACCTAATCTAACCTTTTTTCTAGTCATCTCTACTAAACCTAAGCTTGTCATTCCTAATATTTTGCTTTTAGTCTTATCCTTATTTAAGGCTTTTTCTAAAGCAGCAATTACTTTTTCATTATCTTCTCCTTCTATCATATCTATAAAATCTATTACAATAATACCACCTATATCACGCAATCTAAGCTGTTTGGCGATTTCATCTGCTGCCTCAATATTAGTATTAAAAACCGTATCCTCTAAATTTATTGTCCCAACATATTTTCCTGTATTTACATCAATAACAGTAAGTGCTTCTGTACTATCAATTACAATATATCCACCATTTTTTAACCATACTTTTCTATTTAAAGTTTTATTAATTTGTGATTTTATTTTGTAATAATCAAATATCTCACTGGTTTCATCAAAGTAAGATATTCTAGACTTTAAAGCTGGAGATAATAATTCTACTAAATCCACAACATTTTCATATTCCTCTTTATTATTTATAATAAACTTATCTATATCTTTGCTAAAAGTATCTCTGACAGTTTTACTTATTAAATCAAAATCTCTATAAATTAGTCTTGGAGCAAAGCCTACTTTTTTTCCTACTTCAATTTTTTCCCATAATTTTAATAGAAAATTAATATCCTCTTTAAAATCATCTTTATTCTTTCCTTCAGCTACAGTTCTAACAATTGCACCCATATTTTTAGGTATTAATTGCTCTACCTCTTCTTTGAGCCTCTCTCTTTCCTTGGAGCATACTATTCTTCTAGACACTCCTATATAAGTTGTACTAGGCATTAATACTAAATATCTACCTGGTAAAGTAATGTTTGTAGTTACCCTAGCTCCTTTAGTTCCTAAAGGCTCTTTAACAACTTGTACAATTATTTCTTGGCCCTGTTTTACAACATCCGTTATAAATATATCTTTATAATATGAGTCCTCTTTATTAAATAAATCTTTTTCTAGTGCATCTTTAACATAAAGAAAAGAGTTTTTTTCAAGTCCAATATCTACAAATGCAGCTTGCATACCCAATAAAACATTGGCCACTCTACCTTTGTAAATATTGCCAATTATTCGTCTCATATCAAATCTTTCTATGTATAACTCTACTAATTCGTCATCTTCCATTAATGCTAACCTATTTTCACTAATACCAACATCTACTATTATTTGCTTCATGAATTCCACACACCTTCATCTAAAGGAGTCATAAGTTTACCATCTTTTTCTGTAAATAAATCTAATCTCTGAATTCTAGTTTCATATGGTTCTATTTTTAAATCAGTTAATTCCTGTAATTTATCAACAACTACTTCTGCTTTTAAATTACCCCTACTGCCGGTTACTAGATCCATTTTTAATAAAAGCTCATGTCCATCTACTGAAAATAATTCTAAAGCTTTAATAAAAGGCTTAATATTAACCTTTTGAATCTCTGGATTTCTGGATCTGCGACCACGTTTTTGTTTTTTCTCCTTTAATTGTATTATCTCATCCTTATTTAAAAATTCTTTTATATACTCTCTTATATCTTCTTCATTTAATAAATTACTAGTTTTTAACTTAACTAAATAAATCGAACTAGATATTATAGACATTAGGGACTTTACTTTTTTATCAATAGATATACTTTTTATTATCTTTAATCCTTCTGGTAAGACACTGTTTAAGTTATTCATAAACAGATCACTGCTCATATTATCAGTTAATTGTATATCAACATATTCTCCTTCACTAGCTACTCCTATAGCTAATGCTGTAGCAAAAGCCATAATCGGTCTAGGATTAAAACCTTGTGTATAGGCAACAGGTATATCTGCTCTTTTTATTGCTCTTTCAAAAACCCTAAGTAAATCTAAATGAGAAATAAATACCATATCGTCTTTTTTATAAAATCTAGAACGCATAGTTATCATTAACATATACCTCCTGTAAAAACTTCATTAATTCCACAGCCTGCACAGCTTGTTCTGCAATTAGATGTGGTTTTACCCTCTTTAGAGTTTTCATTTTCTTTTATTAAAAATTCCTTACTAACACCTACATCAATATGATCCCATGGTAGTATTTCATCGTATTCCTGACGTCTATTTGCATAAAAAGCTGGATCAATATTTGCTTTTTTAAATACAAGCATCCATTTATCAAAATCAAAATGTTCCATCCAACCATCAAATTTACAACCTTCTTTTACAGCCATTTCTAAAACCTTAGAAAGCCTTCTATCACCTTTTGCAAATACAGCCTCCAATAAACTTGTTTTAGACTCATGATAATTAAATGTAATATTTTTATTTCTAATATTTGATGCTAATAGTTTTTGTTTTTCATGTATTTCTTCTAGTGTTGATTGTGGCTCCCACTGGAAGGGAGTAAAGGCCTTTGGTACAAAGGTCGAAGCACTTACAGTAACATTTAGCCTCTTTCCTCTTTGCTCTTTTGGGACTTTGTAATATTCATCAACTACTTTAAAAGCTAGGTTTTTTATTTCCAATATATCTTCATCTGTTTCCGTAGGAAGTCCAATCATAAAATATAATTTTATATTATTCCAACCAGAGTGAAAAACATTTTCAGCTGCATTAATTAAATCTTCTTCGGTAATTCCTTTGTTAATAACATCTCTAAGTCTCTGACTACCTGCCTCTGGTGCAAAGGTTAAGCCTGTTTTTCTAACTTTCTGTATTTCTTTAATTAATTGCAGTGAAAAACTATCTAGCCTTAAGGATGGTAAAGATATTCCTACTTCTTCACTAGCATACTCCTCAATTAAATGTTCAACTAATTCTCCTAACTGTGAATAATCACTAGTGCTTAAAGATGCTAATGAAATTTCATCATATCCTGTACTAGAAATAAGTTTTTTAGTTAGTTCCCCTAACCTATCTAAAGATTTTTCCCTAACAGGTCTATATATAATACCTGCTTGACAAAAACGACATCCTCGAATACAACCTCTAAATATTTCTAATACAACTCTATCATGAACAATATCTATATATGGTACAATAATCTTCTCAGGATAAAAAACCTCATCTAAATTTTCAATAATCCTTTTGCCTATTGTTTTAGGTACATCTTCATATTTTGGACTAATAGCCTTAATAGTTCCTTCATTATTGTAAGTTATTTCATAAAGAGAAGGTACATATACCCCCTCAATTAAAGCTACTTTCCTTAAAAAATCAACCCGACTATATTTTCCTTTTTTAAATTCACTATACAATTCTACAATTTCTAAAATAACTTCTTCTGCTTCTCCTAATACGGCTATATCAACAAAATCTGCTATAGGCTCGCAATTATATACACAAGGTCCTCCTACTATTACAATAGGATCCTCTTCTTTTCGATCTGCACTATATATAGGAATTCCTGCTAAATTTAGCATATTTAATATATTAGTATAGCTTAATTCATATTGTAGAGTAAATCCAACAAAATCAAAATATCTAATAGGTGCTCTACTCTCCAAAGCAAAGAGAGGTATGTTGTTTTTTTTCATTTCTTCTTCCATATCTAAAGCTGGAGCAAATACTCTTTCACAAAAAATATTTTTTTGATTATTTAATAAATGATATAAAATTTGTAAGCCTAAATGACTCATTCCTATTTCATAAGTATCCGGAAAACAAAATGCAAAACGAATCATATCTTCATCTACTTCTTTGTGTACGCTATTTAACTCATTACCTAAATATCTAGCTGGTTTTTCAACTTTATATAGTAAATTATCAATTTCTAATCTCTTCATTATTTTCTCCCCTCAAAAACCTATGCTTATCTTTAGTCTTAATAGATCTATATCTATA
>CAYLXY010000060.1:0-9005 GCA_964387405.1 uncultured Clostridiaceae bacterium | reverse complement strand
AAATATAGGATATACTTAATAAATAAATATTAAGAAAGGATGATCTAATGAATAATAACATTACACAAGCAAAATTAAATAAAAGATACACTATTAAAGAGGAAATAGCTAATAGTATTACCCATGGTCTGGGTGTATTATTTGGAGTTGCAGCTTTAACAATTTTATTAATTTTTTCTATTAAAAAGATGGAAGTTCTATCTATTGTTTCTTTTAGTATTTATGGCTTATGCATAATACTAATGTATTTGTCTTCCACTCTATATCATAGTATTACTAATGAAAATATTAAAAAGATACTTCGGGTTTTTGATCACTCTTCAATATATTTATTTATTGCTGGAACTTACACACCTATTGCACTATTAGCAATGAAAGGATATTTAAGAATTATTATTCTAATATCTGTATGGTCTATAGCAATATTTGGTGTAGTATTTAAAATAACTACCCATAGCAAAATGGATAAATTCCAAAGATTATCTTTAGGATTATATTTAGCTATGGGTTGGATTGCGGTATTTACTATAAAACCAATAATTACAATGACCTCTATTCAATTTTTTGCATGGATTTTAGGAGGTGGATTATTGTATACATTAGGCACTATATTTTATAGTATAAAAAAGATTCCCTACCACCATGCAATTTGGCATGTGTTTGTCTTAAGTGCTAGTATAATCCACTTCTTTGGTATATTTCTACACTTAGCTTAGTTACAAGTTGAAAGCTGATTTATTTGTTATATTCCAGATTCTTCACCTAATATTTCAGATTTATCAGTTTTCTCCCAAGTAAGTCCAAGATCTTCTCTTCCAAAATGCCCATAGGCTGCAATTTGCTTGTAAATTGGTCTTCTCAAATCTAAATCTCTAATAATAGCCGCTGGTCTTAAATCAAAGTGTTTATTAATTAGTTCTATTATTTTTGAATCTTCTACTTTACCAGTTCCAAATGTTTCAACTAATATAGATACTGGTCTGGCAACTCCTATGGCATAAGCTAAGCCTATTTCACACTTATCAGCTAATCCTGCTGCAACTATATTTTTAGCAACATATCTAGCCGCATATGCAGCAGAACGGTCTACTTTAGTAGGATCTTTACCAGAAAAAGCACCTCCACCATGGCGAGAATATCCACCATATGTGTCTACTATTATTTTTCTTCCTGTCAATCCAGCATCCCCTTGGGGTCCACCTATTACAAAACGTCCCGTTGGATTAATAAGATATCTTGTATTTTCATCTAAGAATTCTTTTGGAACAATTTTATTAATAATATGCTCAATCAAATCTTTTTCAATTGTTTCAACATCTACATCCGGACTATGTTGTGTAGATATAACAATTGTATCAACTCTAATTGGTTTTCCATCTTGATACTCAACAGTTACCTGGGTTTTACCATCTGGTCTTAGATAATCTAATGTATTATCTTTTCTTATGTCTGATAATCTTTTAGCCAGTTTATGTGCAAGAGAAATAGGTAAGGGCATAAGCTCTGGAGTTTCATTGCAAGCAAAACCAAACATCATTCCCTGATCTCCTGCTCCAATAGATTCTAAATCATCTTTTTGCTCCCCTCTTTTACTTTCCAAAGCTTGATCTACACCTAAAGCAATGTCTGGAGACTGTTCATCTATAGCTGTTAGCACTGCACAAGTTTCACCATCAAAACCATATTTGGCCCTTGTATAACCTATATCTTTAACAGTTTGTCTAACTATTTTTGGTATATCTACATAACATTCCGTTGTTATTTCACCTGCAACTAATACAAATCCTGTAGATACACTGGTTTCACAACCTACTCTAGCAAGTGGGTCTTTTTCTAAAATAGCATCCAATATAGCGTCTGAAATTTGGTCACAAATTTTATCTGGATGTCCTTCTGTTACTGACTCAGAAGTGAATAATCTTTTTACCATTTTATTTCCTCCCTAATTATTTTCTTATGTTTTGTTATTTACAATTAAAAAAACCTCATTCCATAGAAAGAGGCTCTATTAGCTTAACAACTCCTCATCTTCCAGAATTATAATTCTGCAGGATTTAGCACCATACATATATTTGATTATGGTTGCCGGGTTTCATAGGGCCTATCCCTCCACCACTCTTGATAAGGCATCAAGATTTTTATTGAATTATCACTAAATTTAATATTAGCATTAGCTAGATTATGTGTCAATGATTATTTTATACTGCCTTAATTAAATACTGACCACAATATAACTAAGTATAAATATGATAAGACCCGCAATTGAAGTCCCTAGAGCAATAGCAGGCAAAGCATGCTTTCTGGGTATATTGAATAATATTGCAGCTAAGCTACCTGTCCATACACCAGTACCTGGTAATGGTATAGCCACATAAATTATAAGTCCAATAACACTGTATTTCTTTATGTTTTTACCTTTTTTCATTGTGTTTTTTACTATTTTGTCTACAAAACCCTTAAATAATTTTGTATTTTTTAAATACATAAAAACAGGTTCTAAAAAAAGTAATAAAAAAGGAAGTGGAATTAAACTGCCTAAAATACCTAAAATAGTAGCATGTATGGGATTCATACCCATAGACACTCCAAGAGGAATAGCCCCCCTAAGCTCCATTAGTGGCATTGCTGCAATAAATACTACAATAAGTTCTTTAATAATTATTTCTAATAATTTTCCCATTCTATCACCTCACCCTTAGGCCCATTATATTTAAATAATATATTAAATATGCTTCTAGAGAGTTTATATCGTTTATAGTTGGGTAGTAGATATTTCGAACATACATGTAATAATAATTTAACATTATCGTAACATCTACATGTTATAATCATGATAATGATAATTATAATCTATTCTTACTATTTAAACAAAATTATACATATGTTATAGAGGTGAATAAGGTGAACAGAATAAAGGAATTAGAGTATTTAATTGAAAAAATGAGGGTTCAATTAACAGATTTTTTAGATACGGGGGTATCCTTCGATAAAATTTATAAATTAAGTGATGAGATCGATCAACTAATCGTTGAACATCATAATTTACTAAAATCAAAAAAATAAAGTGCTTAAAGTTATTATAATTATTGGAATAATATAAAAACATTCTCTATATATTACTATAGGGGGTGTTTTTAAAGATGCAAAAAAACAAATATATTAGAAACACTTCAAACTGTATTGGCCATTTTCAATCTCCATCATCTATAATGGAGCTTTCTAAATATTTATCCTCTAATGTTGTGGGAGAACCCCTTGTATTTTGCATAGGTACTGATAGGTGCATAGGTGATGTTCTTGCACCGCTAACAGGTACTATTTTAGAAAAACTAGACTTATCCTTCCCTATATATGGTACTCTAGAATATCCTATACATGCACTTAATATTTCTAATAATTTAAAACAAATAAAATCAAAATATCCTAAGGCCTTTATAATTGCTATAGATGCTTCCTTAGGTAAAAAAAGTGAAGTTGGTAATATTGTAATAAGACAAGGTTGTCTTTATCCTGGCAAAGGTGTTGGTAAAAAGCTACCTGCTGTAGGAAATATTAATATTATTGGAATAGTAGAAGATTTTAAATCTGATGTTGCCTCTGCTATTCATAATATTCGTCTTCATTTTATTATGTCAATGGCAGAAATTATTGCATCTATTGTTGTAGAAGGGTTAAAATGATTGTGTACAAAAAACAAAATCAGGAGACCAAAGGTCTCCCTTAAAAAACTATGATTTAAAAGGTCCCCCTAGATTATTAGTGATTGTGGGATTTTATTATCTAAGATATTTATTTTACATCTAGTCCCTCTAATGGTTCTTCTATAAATATATGCCCCATTAAAGACTCACACTTACTACCATCTACTAAAAATTGTACTTGATCTACTTGCTTAAGTTCTGTTAAAGAATACACTATTTGCTGTAATATTAATGATTCTTCCGTTGAACTACCATGTAAATCTTCACTTGATACATCTACATAGGCCGTATTTTCTCTAATTTCCACACTTAAAATTTCTATCTTATCTATTATTGTTGTTAATTGTTCATCTTCTGGTTTGTTTTTCAACTCTTCTAATATAATTTCTTCTATAGTTTTGTCTCCTACTTTAACTTCACGCTCTATTGCTATAACTGAATCTTCACTATCATCACCGGTCATAATATATTCATTATTAGCAAAATATAATTTTACTGTCATTATTTTATCTTCTGGATTTGAATCTACTGTATTATTATCTTCTCCAGGATTGTTATCTTCTACAGGATTTTTATTAACCCCATCGCTTCCCTCGGCTGATGGCTCATTAACTTTACATGCAGCTAATGTAAAAACCATAATTATAGCTAATACAAATAACATTGTTCTTTTCATAGCTTTTCATCTCCTTGTTTTCTATTTACTTCTTTTGTTGATTTAATTGTAAAATAATAAAATCAAAACTTCCACTTTCAAATACTTCAATTCCCTCTTCTACATTTTATTATTCTTCATCCACTTCGTCAAATTCCATTATCTTATAAAGGCTTCAGATACTGCCTCAAATTCTTCCTCTGTTTCAATATTCCCTAGTTCAATGCCTTCTTCATCTCCTTTGTAGGAGCTGGCTTCCATGCCAGCCCGGATTCTAAGTTTCAATCAAAGCAAAAGTCAAATTCGCAGCACAAGCTAATTCTTCATCTACATATGCCTTTGCTTCTGCCTTGCCAATTCCTCTTCTTAGGGCAGTCATTTCAACTTCCATACGAATAGTATCTCCTGGTACTACTTGTCTTCTAAACTTACATTTATCTATACCTGTAAATACTCCTAGTTTTCCTTTATTTTCTTCTAATCCCATGCAGATAGTCGCTGCTACTTGTGCCATTGCTTCTACTATTAAAACTCCTGGCATAATAGCTTGTTCTGGAAAATGTCCTTGAAAAAAAGGTTCGTTTATAGTTACATTTTTAATTCCTATGGCTTTTTTACCTGGCTCCATATCAATTATTTTATCAACTAATAAAAATGGATATCTATGTGGTATTAGCTTTTGTATTTCTGAAATATTTAATTCCATCTTTGTTCCCCTTTCTAAATAATTATTCTACTCTTCACTCTTATTTTACAGTGTATATTTACTTATTACCCAATTTTATTGCTATACAACTATTAATAAGCTTTTATTTCTGTCCAAATACGATCATATTCCCCTATAAAGTCACCTGGATCTAAAAATATTTCACAGTTTTCTATAACCTCATCAGATGGATATGCTACTTGGTCATTTCTAATTTCATCATCTAATAATTCTATAGTACCACTATTAGGTGATGAATAACCAATAAACTCAGTATTTTTTAAAGCTATTCCTGGCCTTGTCATAAAGTTAATAAATTTTTCTGCCAGTTCTTTATTTTTTGCATCTTTAGGAATTACCATATTATCAAACCACAAATTACTTCCTTCTTTAGGTACTATATAATTTAAATCTTCAGATTCATCTATTATAAAGACTGCATCTCCTGACCAAACTACAGCCAATGCTGCTTCACCACCAATCATCATATCCTTTACTTCATCTACAACATAAGCCATAACCAGTGGTTTTTGTTTAATCAGCTCATCCTTTACTAATTCTAATTCATTAAGATCCTTTGAATTAAGTGGAAAACCTAATTTTTTAAGAGTAATTCCAATAGAATCTCTTTGGCTATCCAACATTAAAATTTCTCCCTTATACTTTTCATTCCATAGTATATCCCAACTATCTACAGGCTCTGTAACTATTCCTTCATTATAGAGAATACCTACTGTTCCCCACATATATGGCACTGAATATTCGTTATTAGGATCAAAGTCTAGATTTTGAAACATATTATCAATATATTTATAGTTATCAATTTTATTCATATCAATTTTTTCTAGCATATCTTCTTTTATCATACGTTCTATCATATAGTCCGATGGAAATGCCACATCATAACTGGATCCACCTGATTTAAGTTTTACATACATATCTTCATTAGTAGAAAAGGTGTCATATACTACTTTTACATTATATTCTTTTTCAAATTCTTTTAATACAGATTCATCTATATAATCTGCCCAATTATATACAAGTAGTTTTTCTTTCTTGTCAGAAGAGCAAGCTAGCAAAATAGAAAGCATAATAAGCACAATTAAAAATCCTGCTAATAATTTAATATTTTTTTTCAATTTTAAAACCCCCTATTAAACTATTGTTAATCTATCGTTAAACCACTATTAAACTATCCTTCTTTAGTAGTTCTTTTATTAATAATCAGAAGCAAACCTAATACACCTAAAAACATTAATGTTGATAATGCATTTATTTTAGGATTAATTCCTCTTCTTGCCATGGAGTAAACAGCTATTGAAAGATTAGTAACACCTTTACCTGCTGTAAAAAAACTAATTACAAAATCATCTATGGAAAGTGTAAAGGCCATTAAAGCACCTGTAACTATGCCTGGCATAATTTCTGGTAAAATTACTTTTCTAAAGGCATAAAAAGGTGTAGCTCCTAAATCCATAGCTGCCTCCCCTAAATGTTTGTTTAATTGCCTTAATTTAGGTAAAACAGCCAATACAACATATGGTATGCAAAATGTAATATGGGCTAATAACATAGATAGAAAGCCCAGTTCCAATTTAACAAATATAAATAATGTCATTAATGATACTCCTGTAACAATTTCAGGATTTAAAACAGGTAAATAGTTAATATTAAGTACTAGTTTTTTACCTAAAAAGCTCATATCATAGATTCCTACAGCAGCTATAGTGCCGATTATAGTAGAGATTACAGCTGATAGTATTGCTATTACTATTGTATAATAAAATGCATTTTTTATAGGGGCATCGTAGAATAACTCCTTATACCATCTTAAAGTAAATCCACCCCATTTTCCCCTGGATTTAGATTCATTAAAGGAAAATACCATTAGAGTGACTATAGGGGCATAGAGAAATAAAAATATTAAAAATGTATAAGTTCTTTTAATAAATTTAACTACCATAATCCACCACCATCCTTCGTAGGATCTTCGTATTTAGTCATAATACCCATGGCTATTAAAATAAACACCATCATAATTATAGATATTGCAGAACCAAAATTCCAATCATAAACATAGGTAAACTGTTGCTCTATTAAGTTTCCTATTAGCATAAACTGTCCACCACCAAGAAGTCTTGGTATAACGAAGGTTGAAACAGCTGGCATAAATACCATAGTAATACCTGATATAACCCCTGGTAGGCTTAAAGGGAAAATTACTTTCCTAAATACAGTAACTTCATTTGCTCCTAGATCTTTAGCTGCCTCTATTAAGGTTTTATCTATCTTGCTAAGGACGGAATATATAGGTAGCACCATAAATGGAAGAAAATTATAGACCATTCCCAAAACTACAGCACCATTATTATATAAAAGATTTAATGTAGGAAGATTAAGAGCTTCTAGTAGATTATTTATAACCCCATTTTTTCCTAACAAAGTCATCCAAGCATAGGTTCTGAGTAAAAAATTCATCCACATAGGTAGTACGAATAAAAGAACCATTAAGTTACGTTTGGATATGTCTGTTCTAGCAATAATCATAGCCATTGGATAGCCTAATATTAGGCAAAGTATTGTTGATATAAATGCTAATTTTAAAGATTTATACAATACCTTTCCATAAACAGGAGATATAAAGCGTCTATAGTTTTCTAATGTAAAAGTTCCATCTTTAAAGCTTAAACTAAAATAAAGTACTAAGACTAATGGAATAATTATAAAAATCATTAACCATACTATATAAGGATAAGCCATAGCTTTTTGTTTTAATTTCACCTTAGCCACTCCTTTTCATAATGTGGATTAAATCTGCTTCTATATTCATACCAATACAATCTCCTACATTAGCCATAACAGTACTGTGTATCATCCATTGTCTTTGATTTTCTTCTACTAACATTTCATAATGAACGCCCTTAAAAGTACTAGAAATTACTTTTCCTTTTAACATACCAGCTTCTGCCGAAGTTACTTGGATATCCTCTGGTCTTACTACAACATCTACATCTGTATTTTCTCCAAAGCCTTTATCGACACAATGAAAATTTTGATTTGCAAAGTTAACTAAATAATCTTTAATCATAGTTCCTTGAACAATATTACTCTCTCCTATAAAATTTGCAATAAATGCAGTCTTAGGCTCATTATAAATATCTTCTGGACTGCCTAATTGTTGGATTTTTCCTTCATTCATAACTGCAATAGTATCTGACATAGTAAGGGCTTCTTCTTGATCATGGGTAACATAAACAAAGGTAATGCCTACTCTTTGCTGGATTTTTTTAAGCTCTATTTGCATATCTTTTCTAAGTTTTAAATCTAAAGCACCTAAAGGCTCATCTAGTAAAAGTACTTCTGGTTCATTAACTAAGGCCCTAGCTATGGCTATCCTTTGTTGTTGGCCACCACTTAAAGAATCTACAGTCCTTTTTGCAAAGTTTTTTAGTCCTACAAGTTGTAGCATCTCTTCTACTTTTATTTTAATTTCCTTTTCCGATGTCTTTTTAATTCTAAGTCCAAATGCTATATTTTCAAATATATTCATATGAGGGAATAAAGCATATTTTTGAAATACAGTATTTATTTGTCTTTTATAAGGAGGCAGATCATTAATCCTTTTACCTTCAAAGAAAACATCTCCCAGTGTTGGATATTCAAATCCGCCAATAATTCTTAATGTAGTAGTTTTGCCACACCCACTTGGTCCTAATAAGGTTAGAAACTCATTCTTTCTAATGTATAAATTGATATTGTCTAAAACTAAGCTTTCACCGTCATAATTTTTACTTATATTTTTTAGATCAATTATGTTTTGACTCATTGATAATCCCCCCTTTATTCCTTGTGCTAAACTTTTTGTTTCTTTTTAGTAAACTTTTCTTGCTAGAACCAAGTATAATGAAAATACCTATACTATGTCAATGGATTTTTGTAAAAT
>CAYLXY010000059.1:0-9047 GCA_964387405.1 uncultured Clostridiaceae bacterium | reverse complement strand
ACAAACTGACAATTCTATGCAGGGTATATAACCCCATGAGTCATGATTAATAAAGCCCCAGCTATTTTCAGGTTCTTTTAGCTTTCTTGCTAAATTAAACCAGAAAACTGCCTGATAATAAATTCCCTTATTCTTGTAATAATATCCTATCTGACAACAAAGTTCAGCCCTGGGAGTATCATATTCAAAACTCCTTAGCATAGCCTTGAGGGAAATCTTACCATCATTATTTATAATATAACATTTTGCAAGTTCACTACATGCCGTTATATTATCCTCTAACCAACCTTTTTCCGAATCGAGAAACTTGTTGAAATATTTTATAGCATCATCATACCTGCCATTGTCTTTTAATTCCCTAGCATAGTAATAGAGGCCTCTTGTTGTTAACTCTTTACCCTGAGATACTATTTCTTCGTATATAGCCAGATTTCTACCGGGTACAGGAATATTGTTTTTCTTATGTGTTATGCAAATATCAACATTAATAATATTACCACTCATTTGAAGGTACTCGTGAACTGGTTCATACCATAGGTAATTTCCAGCCCTTTTTGAAAGTCTTTCTCTGAAGAAGGAAAAGTTTACATCTCCTTGGGCATCAAAACCTACATTATATTTCATCATTACAATGTCTACTGCTGGATCAATAGATTGCTTTAATTGTTTTAGCTTTACCCTATCTTCTTCAAGAATTACATCATCAGCATCAAGCCATAGAATATAATCCATTGTAGCTTTTGAGTAAGAGTAATTTCTAGCTGCAGAAAAATCATTAATCCAATCAAAATCAAATACTTTATTGGTAAAATCTTTGACTATTTTTTTTGTATTATCAGTTGAGCCTGTATCTATTATGATTATCTCGTCGACAATATCCTTAACAGAATTCAAGCATCTGGCTATTATATCTTGCTCATTTTTTACAATCATACATAAACTTATTGTTGTCATAAAATCACCTCATAATTTGTATTACAGTACATACTATGAATATTAGATTAATTTTGATTCAAACATATTGAAAAATGGATGATAAATACAACTTTTTATATCAATATTTGAGTTATGATAATTTAAATTAAACATATTTTGATGAAAATAAACAAAGCACCAAATCCTTACGGAAAAGGTACTTTGAAAAGTTATAAATCTACTAGTAATAATTATTATTAGTTTAACTTATTTTTTTGATTAATATAGAAGCATTAGTATTGACGACAGTTCCACCTGCTAAAGTTTGCAAGGTAACTGCAGCAGAACTTGTATGATTTTTCAAGGTTAATACATCGCCAGTTGCGGCTGTGATAATTACTAAACCAGGGCTAGGTTGAGTACCAGCACCAGATCCATAAGTGCTGCCTACAACTGGAGCACCATTTTGGAAGAGAGTAAACTGGTTAGGTTCTACACCTGCAACTATGAACTCTATGCTATAGTTACCTGCACTACCAATGGTAATGGAACTAGTTCCCGGTGCATGGGTAATGGCACCTACCATGATGCCGTTATTACTGAAGGTTATATCTGCCTCTAAGGCTACCACTTGGGGAGCTAGATTGTAAATAAAAGCGTATTCTGATAATCCCTGTGGTCCAGGAGGGCCAGTAGCTCCAGTGTCACCAGTAGCTCCGGTGGATCCAGTGGGTCCAGGAGCACCTATTAATCCTTGTGGGCCAGCAGGTCCCGTAGCGCCTGTAGCACCTGTAGGTCCAGTGGGTCCTGTTGCACCCGTTGGACAAGTAACTCTACAATATGGCTTCGGATATTTTGGTACTATTACTTCGTTAGGCCTAGAGCATGGTGGACATGGTTTTGGACATTTAGGTTTATGAAGATGTTTATTATTATCGCATAGATTCTTCTGATTACTTTCCTTACATTCATCTTTACTTAAGTCTATATAAAATTTATCTTTCATTTCTAATTACACCTCCGCTTTATTATCATAAAACACAACTTATTAGGTTGTGTATTATATAGTATGTGTACAGGTTGCTATGTGGCACAAATAATATCTGACCTATAGCTTTGGTATTTATCAATATACTATAAAGCTTAAAGCTATCCCATCACTTACTAGGATGATATATAGAAAATGTGATGTATTTATCTAATATGCTTAATGGTGAAATACTTATCAACACAACACTACATATCTTCACAAAATAACATAGATTTAACTGCATTTTTACATATATCAACTTGAAATTATCTAAGAATTTTGATTTGTTGACAAATTATAAAAACGACTATATAATAATGTGCAAGAAGCTATGGACAATCAATCTTAACTAATGGAGAATCTTATTAGCTTTGTGTTTTGTTGTAAAATTATCAAACTATAAAACTTATAGAAATGAGAGGTGAACTATGGATAAAAAAGTTGCTTTATTTCAAAAAAAGTACATAATTTTATTTGTTACTTTGTTTTTGTTTTGGCTAGTATTGTCATCTAGTTTTGCAGTAGAATCTCTTATAATCGGAATAATTACTTCCATTGCAATTACAGTATACTCAAAGAATATTGTATTTGAGGAAGAAGAAACAAGTTTATACAAATTTTCAGGTGCTATTGAATTAGTTAGATTTACATGGATTTTAATAGTAGAAGTTATAAAGGCTAATATAGGGGTTGTTAAAATAGTACTAGACCCATCTTTACCTATATCACCCAAATTTGTAGTAGTACCTATACCTGATAATTTGAAAAAAGATTTTAACAAAGTATTGTACGCTAATGCAATAACATTGACACCTGGAACATTGACTGTAGATATACTAGAAGAAGGGTATTTAATACATGCCATAAACGAAGATTGTGGAGATGGAGTAGCAGGTAGCGCTTTAGAAAAATATGTTATGAAAGTAGAGGAGGCATAAAATGAATCAAACAGCTTTTATAAGTGCGGCTGTCTTTCTAAGCATACTCATTTTTTTTTGCTTATATAAAGCATATGAAGGACCTACAGCTGCAGATAGGGTTGTAGCTATTAATGTTATTTCAACTAAAATAACAGCTTTAATTGCTTTGGTTACAATAATAACAGATCAGAGTGCTTTTATAGATGTTGCTTTAATATATGCAATGATGGGTTTTATATCAACTATTTCCATAGCTAAATACTTGGAAAAAGGAAAATTGTTTTAAGGGGTGTAGGCATTGATACAAACAATACAAACAACAATTGTTATTTTGTTATTACTATTAAGTAGTTTCTTTTTTATGGTAGGAACTGTAGGTTTAATTAGAATGCCAGATGCTTTTTGCAAAATGCATGCCACTACAAAGAGTGACACATTAGGAGCTGGACTAGCCCTATTGGCATTAATAGTTTACAAAGGATTTGATCCTATAAGTTTAAAGTTATTTGTTATAGTAACTTTTATATGGATAACAAATTCAACAGCAGCTCACATTATTGCTAAAGCAGCTTATTATCAACAAAACAAAGTAGAAAGTAAAATAGAAAAGAGGTGACACACAGATGCAAACATTAAATGTAATTTTAGTTATTTTTTTAATAGGATGTGCAATTGCAGTTGAAAGAACAAAGGATTTACTAGGAGCAATAATTATGTTTACTGCTTATAGTTTAGTTATGGCGGTTCTGTGGTTACTTTTAAGAGCACCTGATGTTGCAATGACAGAAGCAGCTATTGGTGCAGGTGTAACAACAATATTATTTGTAGGAGTTATTAGTAGAACTGGGAGGATGGAAAAGTGAAAAAAGGAATTGTTTTTGTTTTATTAGGAGTTGTTTTATTCTTATTATTAACTAGTATTCCTGAAATGCCAACTTTAGGTAGCTTAGAAAATCCATCATACAATGAAGTAGCACATCATTATGTAGACAATGCAATAGAAGATACAGGTGCTACAAATGTTGTAGCAGCAATCATTACAGACTACCGTGCTTTTGATACATTGGGTGAGACTACTGTTTTGTTTACTGCAGTTGCAGCGGTTCTTTCTGTACTCAGTAATAGAACATCTAAAGCTTAAGGAGGGAATATAGTGTTGGATGATTTAATTGTAAAGGTTATAACCAGGTTAATAGTCCCTTTTATTTTTTTATATGGCCTATTCTCTATACTACATGGTGGAGGTTTCCCAGGTGGAGCCATGCTTGGAGCAGGTATAGTATTATATACAATAGCATATGGAATAGACAAAGGATATGAGTTATTGCCATATAACATTGCTAAAATAATGATATCAGGTGGAGTATTTTGGTACGCTATTATAGGTTTAGTAGGTATTGTAGCGGGTGGTAATTACTTAGCTAATAAATATGCCGGCTTCCCTATGGGGCAGGCAGGTAGCATTTTGAGTGCTGGTATGATTCCAATAATCACCGTTGGTATTGGGTTTAAAGTTTGCATGACTGTTATAACTTTATTCCGTACAATGATTGAGGAGGATTAATTGTGGAATATTTAGATCTAATTATAGATAACATTAATTATATTGGAGCAATGATTCTATTTACAATTGGACTATATACTTTGTTAACACATTCAAACCTTTTAAAGAAAGTTATTGGGATAAATATTATGGAAACTTCTATATTTCTATTTTTTGTCTCGGTTGGATATATAAGGGGGGCGAATGCACCGATTATAGATTTAAACAATGGCAATTTAACCTACATAAACCCATTGCCTTCGGCAATGATATTAACTGGAATAGTTGTAGGTGTTAGTGTTACTGCCTTTGCATTGAGTCTTATAGTAAGAATTCACGAGGCTTACGGGACTCTCGAATTAGATGAAATTATGGAAATAAGGAGTGGACAAACAAATGAATAATATTCATTTTCCAGTCTATATATTACTTATATTATTAGTGTATGCAATTTTCATTCCATTGAGAAAAAGAGGTTATGATAATAAATTTAAAATACAAACCGTAGGTGTATTAGGTGTTATTTGGGCACTTTCACTAAGTTTGTTAATTTATGTTCTAAAGGAACAATCTTTTATGTATAACTTTGGAAACTGGAGTCCTGTACTGGGAATCCAATTTGCAGTTGATGAATTTTCAACATTAATGACATTTGTAGTATTGACTTTGGCGACTTTAATAATTATATATTCTTTAAAGGATATTGAACACGAAATAGCAGAACCACAATTTCTTTCTTATTATACATTGATTTTTTTACTTCTGTTTTCTATGATAGGTATGATATTTACTAATGATTTATTTAATTTATATGTGTTTTTAGAAATTTTATCTATAACGTCATATGGAATTATATCTATTAAAAGAAGTAAGGATAATTTAATGGCTACTTTAAAATATCTAGTAATTGGAACTGTAGGATCTGCATCAATATTAATAGGAATTGCACTATTATACATGGTAACAGGATATTTAAATATGTCAGAAGCTAACGGAATAATCAACCAAGTGTGGCAAATTTATCCACGTAATATTTTACTATCCCTAGTCTTTATTTTAACAGGATTAGGAATCAAATCTGCCATATTTCCTTTACATACATGGCTTCCAGATGCACATTCTAATGCACCGACACCATCTAGTGCACTCTTATCTGGCTTAGTTGTTAAGATCTATATATTTTCTATAGCAAAAATTTTATTCAGAGTAATAGGAGTAGATGTTGTTAGAGCTATTGGAGTGCCTGAATTTATAACCTATTTTGCAATATTGAGTATGATTGTAGGGTCCATATTTGCCATAGGTCAAAAAGATATTAAAAGAATGCTAGCATATTCCAGTGTGGCACAAATTGGGTATATATTTTTAGGACTAGGATTAGCAACAGAATTAGGACTTGCCGCTGCACTCTTCCATGTGATTACCCATGCTTTAATGAAAATCACACTGTTTTTAAGTGCAGGAGCAATTATTTATAAAACAGGAAAACGAAATATAGATGATTTAAAAGGAATAGGATATGAAATGCCTGTTACTATGGGTGTTTTTACTGTTGCAGCTCTAGGAATGATAGGAGTACCAGGAATAAACGGATTTATCAGTAAATGGTATTTAGGAGTAGCAGTATTAGATGCTAATAAACCTATTTATGTATTGATAATAATAATAAGTAGTATATTAAATGCTATTTACTACTTACCTGTTATTAGGTCAGCTTTCCTACAGGAAAGTAAAACAAGAAAAAATGTTATGGTATTAGATCGTTTGCCAAAAACAATGTTCATTACAATGGTAGTAATGGCTGGGGCTTGCATTGTAATGGGAATTTTTCCCAATATTGTAATGGATATTATTAAAAAGGCAGTGCCAACATTTCTTTTTATAAACTAAAACTCAGGTTTATAAAAGCCTATTCATTAGCTATACAATTAAAAGATGGGTATTGTAAACCATAGTATAATAATTTAAGCAAGTATAATGGAGGAGATGGGAATTGAAAGGCACTCAACATGAAAAAATTGAAATTACAAATGAATTAGATGTTTTTAGTGTTACAAGTATTATAGTGTTTGCTGCCTTGATAGTGTTAATGGTAGGATTTGTTATAATAAATCCATATTTAGAAACATTAAACATAACAAATGGCTTAAAAGTAGGCAGTAATTCTGTAAGAAATTTAATTAATTTTCTATTAAGCTTAAAAACCTTGCCATTGTGGATTATATTAATTCCATTGATTGCAGGACCAATTGAAATATTGATAGGGAAAAGATCTGAAAAATTAAGGGATACACTTGTAGTAGGTACAACATTTATTGTTTTACTATTAATATTAGCAATGTATCCAAAAGCACTTCAAGGTACAATGGCATATAATTTACCTAAAGTATTAGGATTAGGATTAACCTTTAAAGTAGATATGTTTAGCCTTATAATAGCATTAACCACAGGTATGCTATGGTTCTTTGCTACTATCTACTCACATAATTATATGAAAGTTGAAGATAATCGTAATAGATTCTACTTATGGATGTCTGTTACATTTTGTGGAATCTTAGGAACTGTTATGGCTGGAGATTTATTTACATTGTATCTTTTCTTTGAATTGATGACTTTTAGTTCATATTTCTTAGTTGTTCATAATCAATCCAAAGAAGCAATGGTAGCTGGTCGTAGTTACATATATATGAGTGTAGCAGGTGGATTAAGTATTTTAATGGGTATGTTTTTATTATACAACCATACAGGTACTTTAGCATTTCAACCTTTAGCCTATCAAATGCAAGGATTAGGTTATATTAAATATTTAATAGCTACATTATTTATAGGTGGATTTGGTGTAAAAGCTGGTATTGTACCACTTCATATTTGGCTTCCACGTGCACATCCAGTAGCTCCAACTCCTGCAAGTTCTCTTTTGTCTGGAATTATGATAAAAATAGGAGCTTATGGTATTTTACGTGTATTAGTTAGCTATTTTGTACCAAGTTTCAGTGAAATGGCTATCTATGGAGACTCCCTTTGGGAAGCTTCACAAAATATAGGAGCAGTAGTAATTTGGATAGGTATAATTACAATGGCTGTAGGTGTTTTCATGGCTCTACAGCAAGGTAATATGAAAAGAATGTTAGCCTATCATAGTGTTAGTCAAATGGGATATATTATTATGGGGATTGGAGTAGCTGCATATTTAGGAACTAAAGGTGCTATGGGATTCTCAGGTGGTATTTATCATATGATTAATCATGCTTTATTTAAAGCCTTATTATTTATGGTAGTTGGTATGGTTTATGTTAGAACTAAAGAGTTAGATATGTATAAGCTTGGAGGCATGTGGAGAAAAATGCCTATTACAGCTTTACTATGCTTAATTGCGGCATTAGGAATTACAGGTATGCCAGGATTTAATGGATTTGCAAGTAAAACCTTACTGCATCATTCAATAATTGAAGCATATGAATATGGACATGCGTCTTTTAGATATGCTGAAATATTATTTACAATTGTTAGTGCAGGAACAGCATGTTCTTTTATTAAATTATTTGGCTTTGTTTTTCTCGGAAAATGCCCTGAAGAGCATGAGAATATAGAAGGGGATAATGGTCTTATGGTATTAGCTATGTCTGGACTAGCAATACTGATTGCTTCTATAGGATTAGCACCAAATTTTATTTTAGATAAGTTTATTATTCCAGCGGCTAGAGTATTTACCTTTGATCCAGCATTTATAGATAAATATTTAGTTGGTATAAATTTATTTACATCCTCAGATATAATAGGAATGGTTTGGGTTTACTTGATGGGGGCTGGAATATTTATTTTAGGAGTAAAACTTGATTTATTCCACCTACATTTCCCATGGTGGATGAATTTTGAAAATATAATATTTAAACCAGTATATAAAGGTATAGTTGAAGGATCTAAAAAGTTATCAAATAATTATGAAACACTTGTTTTAGAAAATGATCTTGTGCTTTATTTAATTGTTTTAGCAGGTATGTTAATTTTAACTTTTAAATAATAAATTAAAAAAACAGGAAACTAGATTAATCTAGCTTCCTGTTTTTTATGACCATTTATTATAATGAACTTTATTTTCATCATATCTATCTATTGTTTTTGGATCTGTATCAGGTACACCTAAACCAATCATTCCAATAGGTATAATATGCTCTGGTAAATTCAAAATATCTGTCATAGGTTTTGTTAAAACATCTTTAGGATAAAGACCACACCAAACAGCTCCTAAGGCTAAACCATGAGCTGCTAATAGCATATTTTGTATAGAAGCAGAACAATCGGATACGAGGAAGCCTGTTTCATTTTGTTTTGTTTTGTCACCACACACTATTATGGCACAGCCAGCTTCAGGTAACATTTTTGCATATTTATGAAATCTTGCAATTTTTTCTAAAACTTCTGCATCTTTTATTACAATATACTCCCTAGGTTGAAAATTATGGGCGGAAGGAGCTTGAAATCCAGCCTTTAATACAGTTTTTAAGTTTTGATCACTTATAATCTCTCCTGTAAATTTGCGTATACTTCTTCTGGAATTTATAGCTTCTAGAACATTCATTAATTAACACTCCTTGTACAATATAGTTATAATCAAATTACAGTTTTTCGCTGTAATAAT
>CAYLXY010000058.1:0-9050 GCA_964387405.1 uncultured Clostridiaceae bacterium | reverse complement strand
TAAAATTAAGTAAAAATATGCAAAGCATTAAGTAATAAATTTAATATAACTTTTATTTTTAAACAAAGTGGTAAGACCATCGTACCGAAAATAAACTAGGAGGGATAGTATGAATATTTTGGTTTGTGTTAAGCAAGTACCTGGTACAACAAAAGTAGAAGTAGATGAGGTAACGGGTGTATTAAAAAGAGACGGAATAGATACAAAAATGAATCCATACGATTTGTACGCATTAGAAAGTGCAATGAAAATTAAGGAAGAAGTTGGTGGAAAGGTAAATATCGTTACTATGGGGCCACCACAGTCAATGGAAGTTATCAAAGAAGCTTTTACCATGGGTGCTGATGACGGAATATTGCTATCTGATAAAAAATTTGCCGGAGCAGATGTTTTAGCTACTGCCTACACTTTATCACAAGGTGCAAAACAATTTGGGGATGTAGATTTAATTATTTGTGGGAAGCAAACAACAGATGGAGATACAGCACAAGTTGGCCCAGAAATGGCGGAATATTTAAATATTCCTCATATAGCTAATGTTAGAAAGATTAAGGAAATAAAAGAAAAATCAATTGTAGTAGAGATGGATCTTCCTGAAAGTGTACAGTTAGTTGAAGTTAAGTTTCCTTGTTTATTAACAGTAGAAAAAGGAATTTACCAACCAAGACTACCATCATTTAAAAGAAAATTAGCTACTAAGGATCAAAAAGTAAGGGTAATGAACTTAGAACACTTTGAAGATAAAAATGAAAAAAATTATGGTTTAACAGGATCGCCTACACAGGTAGAGAGAATATTTCCACCGGAATCAAATAATGATCAAGAGATTTGGAAGGGTTCTAGCCAAGAACTTTCTGTAAGATTATTGGATAAGTTAGTAGAACTAAAATTTATATAAAAATGCTAGGAGGGATAGTATGGCTAAAATAGTAGTAAATCAAGATAAAATTAAAAATATAGAAGATGCTATTAAATTATGTCCTTTTAATGCTATAGAGCATATTGACGGAAAAGTAGAAATTAATGCAGGTTGTAAAATGTGTAAGATTTGTGTGAACAAAGGTGATAAAGGAGCTTTTGTATTTGTAGAGGATGAGGTAATTGAAATAGACAAAAGCTTATGGAATGGAGTTGCAGTTTATGTTGAACATACGGAAGGTGTTATTCATCCCGTAACAATCGAACTTATTGGAAAGGCAAAAGAACTTGCAAACAAAGTAAATTATTCTGTATCTGTAGTATTTATAGGTCACAATATTAAAAGACAAGCAGAAGAATTATTACAATATGGGGTAGATGAAGTTTCTGTATATGATGAACCGGAATTAGAATACTTTAAAATAGAACCTTATAGCGCAGCATTTGAAGATTTTATAAATAGGGTAAAACCTTCAGCGATTTTAGTAGGAGCAACAACAGTGGGAAGATCTTTAGCACCAAGGCTAGCAGCTAGATTTAAAACAGGACTTACAGCAGATTGTACTGTGTTAGAGATGAAAGAAAATACTGATTTAGTGCAGATCCGTCCAGCATTTGGTGGTAATATTATGGCTCAAATTATTACACCTAATCATAGACCGCAGTTTGCAACTGTAAGATATAAAATAATGACTCCAGCGGAAAAAGTAGAGAATCCAACAGGGAATGTAACTGTATGTAAAATTGATAATACAAAACTTATTTCAGACATAGATGTTTTGGGCATAGATAAAAAAGAAGAGGAAACTTGTATTTCAGATGCAGATGTTATTGTTGTAGCAGGCAGAGGAATTAAGGCAGAGAAAGATCTGGAAATGATAAATGAACTTGCAGAAGCATTAGGTGGACAGGTTGCTGTAACTAGGCCATTAATCGAAGCAGGTTGGGGAGATCCAAGAAGACAAATAGGACTAAGTGGTAGGACCGTAAGACCTAAGTTAATTATTACTTGTGGAGTATCAGGAACCGTTCAATTTACGGCAGGCATGAATAATTCAGATTGCATAGTTGCTATTAACACTGATGAGAATGCAGCAATTTTCAAATTAGCTCATTACGCTATTATTGGGGATATATATCAGATAGTTCCTCAGTTAATAGAAAATTTAAAAAATGGTTGTAAAGATGATGACCTGCTTAATGCAATCTAAGCAAAACAAATATTAAATAAGGAGGTATTTAAATGGGTTATAAAAAATTAGATCAAAAAGATGTTGATTTTTTAAAGAGTATATGTGGTGATGATGCAGTATTCTTTGGAGATGAAATCAGTGAAGACTTTTCAAGAGATGAACTAGCAGAGACTAGAGTAATGCCTGAAGTATTAGTAGAACCTACCACTACTGAACAAGTATCTAAGGTTATGAAGTATGCGTATGAAAATAATATAGCGGTAACACCACGGGGACAAGGTACAGGTTTAGTAGGAGGAGCAGTAGCTATATATGGTGGACTTATGATGAATATGTCTAAAATGAATAAAATACTGGAACTAGATGAAGATAATTTAACCTTAACTGTTGAACCAGGGGTACTACTAATGGAAATTAGTGCTTATGTGGAAGAACATGACTTGTTTTACCCGCCAGATCCAGGTGAAAAAAGTGCTACTATTGCAGGAAACATCAGTACCAATGCAGGTGGTATGAGAGCAGTAAAATATGGTGTAACTAGAGACTATGTAAGAGGACTTGAAATAGTTCTTCCTAACGGAGAAGTTATAGAGTTAGGAGGGAAAATAGTAAAAAATAGTTCTGGATATAGCTTAAAAGATTTAATAATAGGTTCTGAAGGAACTTTAGGAATTGTTACCAAAGCTATTTTAAAACTACTGCCATTACCTAAAAAGGCTATTAGTTTACTTATTCCATTCCCTGACCTAGAGACAGCTATAGAAACAGTACCTAAGGTTATTAAATCAAAATCAATACCTACAGCTATTGAGTTTATGGTTAGAGATACAATTATTTCAGCTGAAGAATTTTTAGGCAAAAAATTTCCAGATAGCTCTTCCGATGCTTATCTACTATTAACATTTGATGGAAATAGTAAAGAGGAAATAGAAGCAGCATATGAGAATGTGGCACATATTTGTTTAGATTCTGGTGCATATGATGTCTATATTTCTGAAACAGAGGAAAGACATGAAGCAATTTGGTCTGCAAGGGGAGCTTTCTTAGAAGCAATTAAAGCATCTACAACGGAAATGGATGAATGTGATGTTGTTGTTCCAAGAAACCATGTTGCAGAATTTATTAAATATACGGATGAACTGCAAAAGGAATTTAATATTCGTATTAGAAGTTTTGGCCATGCGGGAGACGGTAATTTACATGTGTATATTTTAAGAGATGATTTAGAATACGATGTATGGAAAGAAAAATTAAATGCAGTAATGGATTGTATGTATGATCGTGCAAAAGAGCTAAATGGCCAAGTTTCAGGAGAACATGGTATTGGATTAGTAAAGAAACCATATTTAGATAGATCATTAGGAGAAATACCATTATCTTTAATGGCTGGTATTAAAGCAACTTTTGATCCGAAAAATATATTAAATCCAGGCAAAGTTTGTTAATTTAAAGAAATAAAATAAAAGTTTATAAATAAATAGTTAGATAATATATTATAAAGCTTAGACTTCCAACACAAACCAATAGTATAATTATCTGTGTTGGAAGTCTAAGTCAATATTATGATTTTTGTAGGATTTTTCACTTATATACATTAAAAAAACTAGTGACAAATGATATTATAATAGGATATATTTTTTTATTAAAGATAGAAGTATATATGAAAACTGAAGACATATTATATGAAACAGTTGAGGAGGAATAAAAAAATGGCAAGAAAAATGAGAACAATGAATGGTAACTCGGCTGCCGCTTATGTTGCTTATGCATTTACGGACGTAGCTGCAATATATCCGATTACACCATCCTCAGATATGGCGGAGCATGTTGATGAATGGAGCGCTAAAGGACAAAAAAACATTTTTGGTCAAACAGTACAAGTAACAGAGATGCAATCAGAGGCAGGTGCAGCAGGTGCAGTCCACGGATCTTTAGCAGCAGGTGCTTTAACTACAACATTTACAGCATCCCAAGGTTTATTATTAATGATACCTAATATGTATAAAATTGCAGGCGAATTATTACCAGCGGTGTTTCATGTAAGTGCCCGTGCAATTGCTGGTCACGCCCTTTCTATATTCGGAGACCATTCAGACGTAATGGCAGCAAGACAAACAGGTTGTGCCTTACTTGCCGCCGGTAGTGTTCAGGAAGTTATGGACTTAGCAGGAGTAGCACATTTAGCAGCTATTAAAGGAAGAGTTCCTTTTATAAACTTCTTTGATGGATTTAGGACTTCACATGAAATGCAAAAAATTGAAGTATTAGAGTACGACGAACTTTCAAGCCTTGTAGATTGGGATGCAATTAAAGACTTTAGAAATAAAGGACTAAACCCAGAGCGTCCATACTTAAAAGGAACAGCACAAAACCCAGATATTTTCTTCCAAGCTAAAGAAGCATCAAACAATTATTATGCAGCTATTCCAGATTTAGTAAATGACTATATGAAAGAAATAACAAAACTTACAGGAAGAGACTATGCCCCGTTTACATACTATGGTGCAGAAGATGCAGAAAACATTATTATTGCAATGGGTTCAGTAACATCAACAATAGAAGAAGTAGTTGACCACTTAAATGCAAATGGAGAAAAATTAGC
This sequence comes from uncultured Clostridiaceae bacterium, assembly GCA_964387405.1. Lineage (GTDB taxonomy): Bacteria > Bacillota > Clostridia > Peptostreptococcales > Natronincolaceae > JAAZJW01. Next base: position 4,337 of record CAYLXY010000058.1, on the reverse strand, counting down.
TTTAATAAAAGTACATCTTTATAGACCATTCTCAGAAAAATATTTCTTTGATGTACTGCCAAAAACAGTTAAAAAAATAGCAGTACTTGATAGAACTAAAGAACCAGGCTCACTAGGAGAACCATTATATCAAGATGTTAGAACCTTATTCTATGACAAAGAAAACCCTCCATTAGTAGTAGGTGGAAGATATGGTCTTGGTTCTAAGGATACTACTCCAGCACAAATTAAAGCTGTATTTGATAACCTTAAGGCAGAAAAACCTAAAAATGGATTTACAGTTGGTATAGTAGATGATGTTACCCATACATCATTAGCAGTAGAAGATAAGGTAGTAACAGCACCAGAGGGAACAATCAGATGTAAATTCTGGGGTCTAGGTTCAGACGGAACAGTAGGAGCAAACCAAAGTGCAATACAAATAATCGGAAACAACACAGATATGTATGCACAAGCATACTTCTCCTACGACTCAAAAAAATCAGGCGGAGTTACAATATCCCACCTAAGATTTGGAAAACAACCAATAAAATCAACCTACTTAATAGACCAAGCAGACTTTGTAGCCTGCCACAACCAAGGCTATGTATACCAGTACGACCTAGTAAAAGGACTAAAAAAAGGTGGCACATTCCTGCTTAACTGCATATGGTCACCAGAAGAACTAGAAGAAAAACTACCAGCAACACTTAAAAAATACATTGCAGACAACAAGATAGACTTCTACACACTAAACGCAACTAAAATAGCAGCAGAAATAGGCCTAGGCGGAAGAATTAATATGGTTATGCAATCTGCATTCTTTAAATTAGCAGAAGTTCTTCCCTTAGAAGAAGCAATTAAATATTTAAAACAAGCAATTGTAGACTCCTATGGATTAAAAGGAGAAAAGATAGTACAAATGAATTATCAAGCCGTAGACAGTGGTTTAGAATCATTAGTTAAAATAGATGTACCTGCTAACTGGAGTGGCGCAGAAGATGAAGCTGCTGCAACAGCATTAGTAGAGGAACCAGACTTTATTAAAGACATATTAAGACCAATGACTGCACAAAAGGGAGATAGTCTTCCAGTAAGTGCTTTTGTAGATATGCCAGACGGAGTATTCCCATTAGGAACATCTAAGTTTGAAAAACGTGGTGTAGCTGTTACTGTACCAGAATGGAATAGTGACAACTGTATACAATGTAATCAATGCTCATATGTATGCCCACATGCAGCTATAAGACCATTCTTATTAGATGAAGAAGAAGTTAAAAATGCTCCAAAGAGTTTTAACACAATAAAAGCAATAGGTAAAGATTTTGAAGGATTACAATATAAGCTTCAAGTAAGTACATTAGATTGTACTGGATGTGGAAACTGTGTTGATGTTTGTCCTTCTAAGAAAAAAGCTATTACAATGATGCCACTTGAACCACAAGTAGAAGCACAAATGAAAAACTGGGAGTATGCTACAACAGTTTCTGACAAGTCTCACTTAACAAATAAATTTGTATTAAAAGGAAGTCAATTTGTACAACCATTATTTGAATTTTCAGGTGCTTGTGCAGGTTGTGGAGAAACACCTTATATTAAATTGGCTACTCAGCTATTTGGAGATAGAATGATTATAGCTAATGCTACAGGCTGTTCTTCAATATTTGGCGGTAGTGCACCATCTATTCCATACTGTACAAATGCTCATGGTCAAGGACCAGCTTGGGCTAACTCATTGTTCGAGGATAATGCAGAGTTTGGATATGGAATGTTCTTAGCTGTTAAGCAGATGAGAGACAGACTAACAGATCTTATGACAGAGGCACTAGAGCTTAATATTGTGGAAGAACTAAAAGACGCATTTAAAGCTTGGATAGAAGGAAAAGATAATGCAGATGCATCTAAAAAGGCTACTTATACAATGCTACCTTTACTTGAACTAGCAAAAGGTAATGCCCTTATAGACGAAATAATGGAGAAAAAAGATTTCTTAGTTAAAAAATCACAATGGATTATTGGTGGAGATGGTTGGGCTTATGACATCGGATTCGGTGGATTAGACCATGTAATCGCCTCCGGAGATGATGTAAACATACTTGTTTTAGATACAGAAGTATATTCAAATACAGGAGGTCAAGCATCTAAAGCATCACCAACAGCTGCTATTGCTAAGTTTGCATCTGCTGGAAAGAGAACTAAGAAGAAGGACCTTGGTATGATAGCAATGAGTTATGGCTATGTTTATGTAGCACAAGTATCTATGGGAGCTAGCCAAAACCAATTAATGAAAGTTATGAAAGAAGCAGAAGCATATAATGGTCCATCACTTATTATTGCTTATGCACCATGTATTGCTCACGGAATTAAAGCAGGGATGGGTAAAACACAGGATCAAGGTAAAAAAGCTGTTGATTCAGGATACTGGCATTTATATAGATATAACCCAGAATTAAAAGAAGAAGGTAAAAATCCATTTACACTAGACTCTAAAGAGCCTAAAGAATCATTTAAAGATTTCTTATTAAGTGAAGTACGTTATAACTCACTTGTTAAGACTTTCCCAGAGGTAGCAGATATGCTATTTGCCAAGGCTGAGAAAGAAGCTAAAGAAAGATACGAAACATATAAAGGTTTAGCAGAACAATAAAATTAACAAAATTAAAAAGGGCATAATGCCCTTTTTTTGTTGATAGGAAAACTAGTAAGACATGAGGATGCTTCGATACCACTGAAAAATTATGTAAATTAATGTAAATGATTATAGAAAAAGTTCTTTAAATATAGCAAAATATCCCTTAATTTAGTATAATGTAATTATGACAAGATATAACCTTTTTCAGATAAAGATTGCCCATACAATACTGGTATCAATATGTAGGGTGACCCATGGGCATTGGACCAATGACACAGTTTTCTGATGATATATCTTGCCATCACCTTTATTGAGAGTACTATATTTGTAAATACTAGAGTTTAATTCATTCTTGCTATAATCATTTCTATTTTCTCTAAAGATAATGTGTAAGCCACATAATAGATTCTTGATACTACAGTACTATCGCAGGTACCATGCAAAATCAGTTGATCATAAAGATCGTTTATTCCTTCTACATCGTCACTATGTTTAGACTGTACCCTTCTTAATACCTCCTCATCTACCTTATCCTTATCCATGAATATTATTTTATATCTCATGTAATCCCCCCTAATTTTTTCAATTATCTGTATTATTTCATATACTATAGGCTTATTATGTGTATTTGTCAAGTAAAGACTGGTTATTTGGGGATGCGGACAATTAATAAATCTAGTGGATAAAAGATTAAACCTAGAGCTTTGACTTAGCATACATGGCACTACCTATAATGCCAGCATCATTGCCCAAATTTGCTAAAACTATTTTTGTAAGGTTCATAGATTTTAACCATATGTTTTTAGGAACTTCTTTTTCTAATTTATTAATTAAATAATGGCCAGCCTTAGATATACCTCCACCTAGGGCTATTACTTCAGGGTCTAGTAAATTTATAATATTACCTATGCCAATTGCTAAGTATTTTACTAATCTATCAACTGCCTCATTAGCTATAAAATCACCTTTTTTAGCACAGTCAAAAATTAATTTTGCATTTAGTAGGTTCGTATTATTATCTATCTTTTCAAGTATTAAGCTATCTTGATTACCTTCTAGTAAATTTTTAGTATATTTAATTAAAGCACTTGCAGATGCAAAGGTTTCAAGGCAACCATTATTGCCACAATTGCAATTATAAAAATTTTCTCCTATAATCATATGTCCTACTTCACTACCTATTCCATGACTTCCATTAAAAATTTGCTTGTTTATAATAATTCCACTACCTATACCAGTACCTAAAGTAATAAGTACAGAGTTGGAAACATTCTTTGTGGAGCCACATGTCGCTTCTCCTATAGAGGCTACTGTAGCATCGTTTTCAATAAAGATAGGTATTTTTATTTTATCTTTTAATAGCTTAGCTAAAGCTACATTATTCCAAAACAAATTAGGTGCAAAATAGACTAAACCTTCATTATTACAAACACCAGGCACTCCTATACCTATGGCATCTATAGATTTTATGGTTTTAATGTTCTTTTTCATAAGTTTGTCTATAAGTAGGTTAATAGAATTAACAACTCCCTGAGGCCCATCTTTAACAGGTGTAGGTCTTGTGATTTTATCTATAATATTACCATTTTCACAAACAATACCTGCTTTTATTTCTGTACCCCCTAAATCAATTCCTATAAAATTCATAAATTATTCCTCCCTATAATTTTCAAAGCTATTAAATATGTTTTCTGGATTAGCCTACTAATGTCCTTCATTTCATCAC
>CAYLXY010000057.1:0-9111 GCA_964387405.1 uncultured Clostridiaceae bacterium | reverse complement strand
ATCTTACTCCTTTAATTATATCTGTGGAAATGTTTTTTCCTTGATAAAAAACAAATACTTGCTTTCCCTCTTCAGATAGTTCTGATAATGTATTCATTAATAGATCTGCTTCTAACTTATCTGTAAAACCTTGGCTACCAAATATAGGTTTAGACATTACTACAAATATATTTTTCTTACTTGTATTATCCACTAAGTTTTTTAACCAAGGCCATTGATCAAAGTTACTTTGTCTAATGCCATCCTTTGAATTGTCTACTTGTATAATTAGGTTATCTCCTTGCTCCTTGAATTCATATGCAGATTTTGCAGATATTATATTTTTATTAATCTTACTAGCTAATCTTGAATCTATACTTCCAGTAAACAGTGATAGCTCATATTCATTATTAATTAAGCTACCAATCCTATTTCCAATTATTTTATCTAACAATCTATAGTTTTTATATTGAACTCCACTATGTATAAATAGCTTTTCTCCTTCTATTTCATAGGGCTTATTAAGTCTATCTTTAATATCTTTGTCCCATACATCCAAAATCACTTCTGAAGTTTTACCTAAGTATTCAACTTCTATTTCTATTTTTCCCGGCCTAGTTGGAATAAGATTCATACCGTCAAATATTCCCTCTCCAGATTTTAAGTAAAGATTAACCTTTGAATAATCTACATTTAAAGGATTATAATTTTTATCAAATGCTTTTATATTTATTTTGCTTGGACTCTTAACAGATGCTTCTTTATCTTCAAATTCTACTTTGATACCCTCTAGAATATCTTCTGATGATGTGGATATTATTGAAATGCCATTAATAATTCTTCTTTCTGAAGTATCAGAAGGATGATTTATAATTTCAGGATCAAATTCTCCTAGGCCTCTTTTCATCATAGTCGTTGACCCTCCACCATCCATTATAATAGCCTGGTGACTTCCAAGTTCTATTAATATTTCTGCTAATTCTTTACCATCTACTCCTTTATAGTATGTATGACGACCATCTACTGTTAAAAAAATAAGTCTACTCCGATCTTCTGTAATACCTATAGCTGTTCTTGGATGTGGACCCGAAACATTTTGGGTAAGGGGTGCAAGCTGTCCATTTTCTACTAAAATAGTTCCTCCACCAAAGGCTAATTTTATATTATTAATATTAGGCCTTACTTCCGTATGTACTGTTACAGTATCTCCCACCTGTAAGTTATTACTTAATTCATATGACTTTGCAGCAGAGGATAAAAGTACATAACCATTTTCAGGAATTTCTACAGAAGGCTCTCTGTTTCTAACTTCAACTACTTTATCATTTTCAACTACTACTTCTACCATATCCCAATGTTTTTCTGTTGCTCCTGGTGAATGTGTAGCCCAATTTCTATCTATTAACATAATATCCCTATATTCCCAAAGATATTTGTTAATAGAACCTAATTGAATTTTTTTACCCTTATCTGTTGTAATATAAATATTGTAATCCCAGTAATCTGCAAAAGCCTGATTATCATTATTAACATGGAATGTTGCTAATTCTTCTCCTATTACAGGGCTGCTGATCATTTTACCATCTATTACTATTGCCCCTGTAGGTGATGATGGGGTTTTCATAAAAAAGAAATCTGCATTCATAGAAGCAACAACATTATCTTCTTTTTTAGTCATTGAAGATAATGTTTCCCTAGTCGACAGACCTCCTTGGCTTTGTAATAACTTCAATTCTGTATTTGGGTTATTTAAATCAAAATATACAGCATTCATATTTAGCCAACCACCTTGTCCAAAACGAAGAATGTTTTTATGTGTAACTCCACTAGAAATAATCTCATCCTCTATTTTTTCATAAAATATTTGATTAGCAAAACTTGGAGTTATTAAAGATGTTATTATCATAATACATAGTCCTGTAACTACAAGTTTTCTTTTTGTTTTATTCATTTTCTTGCCTCCTATTGTATTAATTCTTAAGCTTAGATATATCTATTGTACATTAACTTACTTACAGTTATATTACAATAACATTACAATTTGAACTCTTGTCATACAAATAAAAAAGATATAGGAATAATAGTACATTTTACTATTATTCCTATATCAATTATGCTTTATTTTAAATATTCATCTACTCTTCTTGTTTTATTTCTAAGTCAATCTTTTCAGGTAATTCTTTTAATTCTGTTTTAGCAACTGCATATGGATGTGTCATTGATTGGGTTACTATATCGTCTGGTTTAGGATCTTTAAATATTGCATGAACTATTAATCTTGTTTCATCTTCCTCTTTTATTACTTCCAATTTTTCAATATCCACATCATATCCTGCTGTTAGTTTTTCGCCACGAGTAACTATTACATAAATTTGATCATCTACCTTGGTAGCTAGAGCCCTTTCTAACATTTTATACTTTGGAAGTATTTCATGAACCTGCTCAGGAATCTGCTCTCTATCTAAAACCATATAACCCACCTCTTTATCACTCTTAAATATTAATTTAGGAACACACCTAATTAGACTTGTAGCTACTAGAATAATTAAAATCATAGCAATAAACAATTTCCAATTTATTTTTGGTAGCTTTGGTATTTTATCTCTATAACCCATATTTCTCCCCTCCCTTTTACTATTAGATTAATTAATAGGAACTAAAAACCCCATTATATTAAATATAACTATACAATTATATGTATTCAATCTAAGGGAGAAATATTCAAAAAATTTGAAAGGCTTTTACCGACAGCTTCTTATTAAATTTTTCTACTAAACTTTAAAATCCTTCACTTTATTCAGTATATCAACTACAATTTCAATTATATTATCACTAGTCAATCCATATTTCTTCAAAAGTGCCTCTGGTGTTCCAGACTCTCCGAATGTGTCCATAGTACCTATTCTTTTCAGTAATACTGGGTAATTTTCACCAATTACTTCTGCTACTGCTGAACCTAATCCACCAATTATATTATGTTCTTCTACAGTTACTATAGCTCCAGTTTCTTTAGCAGCTTTAATAATCAAGTCCTCATCTATAGGCTTAATAGTATGTATATTAATTACCCTAGCTTTTATTCCTTTGTTTTCTAATTCTTTAGCTGCCTCTATAGCTTTACTGACCATTAATCCTGTAGCTATTATAGTTATGTCATTACCTTCTTTTAAAGTTATGCCTTTTCCTAGTTCAAACTTATAGTTCTCTTCATCATTAATAACCGGTACTGCTAATCTTCCTAACCTAACATAAACTGGGCCATCCATATCAGCTATTCTATGAATTACAGCTTTAGTTTCAACTGCATCTGAAGGTACAATTACCGTCATACTTGGAATAGTTCTCATACAAGATATATCTTCTAATGCTTGATGTGAAGCACCATCTTCTCCAACACTTATGCCTGAGTGTGTTGCACATATCTTCACATTAAGTTTTGGATAGGCTACTGAGTTTCTAATAATCTCAAAAGCTCTTCCTGTAGCAAACATTGCAAAAGTACTAGCAAAGGGTATTTTTCCTGTAGTAGCTAAACCCGCTGCAGTACCTATAAGGTTTTGTTCCGCAATACCTACATTAATAAATCTTTCAGGAAATTCCTTTCCAAATCCACTAGTTCTTGTAGAGCCAGAAAGATCTGCATCTAATACAACAACATTTTTATTTGTTTTTCCTAATTCCATTAATGCCTCTCCATAAGCATTACGAGTAGCTATTTTTTTAGTCATTATATCTCACCTCCAAGTTCCTTTAAAGCCTGTATCTTTTCTTCTTCCTTAGGTGCATTTCCATGCCAATTCACTTTATCTTCCATAAAAGAAACCCCTTTACCTTTTATTGTCTTAGCAATAATGACTGTTGGCATAGATTTTTGTTTTCTTGATTTTTCAAATGAGTCAAGAATACTTTCTATGGAATGTCCATCAATCTCTAGTACATTCCAACCAAAAGCTTTAAATTTGTCTGCTATAGGTTCCACCGAAAGAATTTCATCATTTCTTCCATCTATTTGTAATCCATTATTGTCTATTATTGCAGTTAAATTATCTAATTTATAATGAGATGCTAGCATAGCAGCCTCCCATACTATACCCTCTTGTAATTCTCCATCACCTAAAAGTGTATAGACCCTATAATTTTTTTTATCTATTTTACCTGCTATTGCCATACCGCAAGAGGCTGAAAATCCTTGACCTAAAGATCCCGTGGACATGTCCACCCCCGGAGTATCTTTCATATCAGGGTGTCCTTGTAACATAGAATCTATCTTTCTTAATTTTAACAACTCTTCCTTAGGAAAATATCCTTTTTTTGCTAAAGTAGCATATAAAACAGGTGCTGCATGCCCTTTGGATAATACAAACCTATCTCTATCCTCCCACTCTGGCTTACTACTATCTACATTCATTTCTTTAAAGTATAATGCTGCTAGAATATCAGCAGCTGATAGAGAGCCTCCAGGATGGCCTGAACCTGCTTGTGCAAGCATTGTAATTATATCTTTTCTAATATCATTAGCTATTATTTCTAATTCCCTTACACTTGTATTCAAATTATTCAACCTCCTAATTTTATTTTATATTTTTTTTAAATCCTTCTCCAAGAACTTCATGGAATGTTGTAACCATTAAAAAAGCCTTATCATCTATCTCATAAACAAGATTTTTTAATCTTGCTACTTGTGTACGATTTACTACACATAAAAGCACATCTTTTTGTTCACCAGTATAGAATCCTCTTCCTTTCAGTGCAGTAACTCCCCTATCTAATTCTAAGTTTATCTGTTTTCCAATTTCATTAGAATGGTTAGAAATAATATAAAATGCCTTTGAATAATTTAAGCCTTCCACTATAAAATCGGCCATATTAACTAGTATGTATAGGGTTATTATAGAGTATAAGGATATTTCTATATTTTTTACAATAATCCCTGCTGTTATGACTATGGTTAAATCCAGTATCATCATGGACTTGGCTATACTAAAGCTGGGAAAAAGTTTATTAATTATAGCTCCTGCTAAATCTGTACCTCCAGTAGTACCACCACTTCTAAAAACAATTCCTATACCAACTCCCATAATTACTCCACCATATATGGCAGACAATAATAAGTCATTAGTTAATACATGTCCATCTCCAAATATAATTATAAATATTCTAATAATAGCAGAAAAAGCAATGGTTGCATAGGCTGTCTTTATACCAAAAGCACCACCTAATAAGATTATACCTGCAATAAATAAAGGTATATTAACAACTAGATTAGTTAGATCAATTGGAATTCCTGTCAGCTCTTTAATAATAATAGCTAGTCCAGTTACTCCTCCTGGTGCTATTGTATTAGGCATAAGAAATAAAACTAAACCTGTTACCATTAAAACACAACCTAGAGTTATTCCTATATAATCAAACAATACTTTATAGCCTTTGTTTTTCATGAAATATAACCCCTCTATTATAAAAATTTAAATTATTTAGATTGCTTTGTAAAAACAAATTTAATTAGAAATTTTGGAAGAACTAGCATTCTTCTAATTCTCCAAGGTTCTTTTAAAAGTCTATATAGCCATTCTAATCCAAAGTTTTGGAAAAACTCAGGGGCTCTTTTAACAAGGCCTGCATATACATCCACACTTCCACCTACACCCATAGCCAAAGCGCAATTTAATTTATCTTTATTTTTATTTATCCATTTTTCTTGTTTTGGTGCGCCTAAACAAACAAATAAAACATCTGCTTTTGAATTATTTATTTTATCTATTATTTCCATTTCATCTTTTTCATGAAAATAACCATGATGGCATCCTGCAACTTTTATACCTTTATATTTTAATCTTATATTTTCACAGGCTAGTTCTGCAATTCCTGGTTTACCTCCAAATATAAAAAAGGACTTGTCATTTTTACCACAATACTCTAATAGCTTGTCCATAGTATCTACACCTGTAACCCTATGCTTTAACTGTAAGCCTTTTAATTTAGAGGCTATTATTAGACCTATTCCATCTGCTAAAAGCAAATCTGCCTTATTCAATATTTTAAACAAGTCTTTATCTTCTTGGGCTAACATTACAATTTCAGGATTTGGTGTATAAACTTCTTTTAAAGAAGAATCTTCTTCTAAAAAAGTAATTAATTTCTCCAATGCTTGATCCTCATTAACTATATCAAATTTAATACCTAGTATACTTTCTTGTTTCCTCATTACCCTTCACCTTTTCTAATAAATTCTTCTAATATCTTTATATTTAGCTCAGCTTTTTCTTTTAATTCATCCCTTATCTTCATTAGACTATCTTTTGATTCTTCCCTTAAGTTGATCACTTGATCAATAGTTTTCCAAAGATAAGTAATATCTAAATTTTCTACTTTTCCTCCACTTGGTTGCTTTACTAAATTTAAAAAGCTTAAAATTTTAGGGTCATATTCTAGCCCTACCATAGGTACAGCCCCAATAGCTGCAAAAATTAGTGAATGTAATCTCATACCTATTAATAGATCTAAGCCACTAATAATACCTATTACTTCTTTAGGTTCATATTTCCCTTTTATTATTTTAGGTTTTTTATTCATTAAATTAGCAATTTCCATAGAAATATGAAAATCTTCAGGATATTGCATAGGAATAAAAACTAATTCATAATTTTTATTTATTAAATTATCACAAGTTTTCCCTATTATTTCTTTATAATCTTTTTCACCGTACCATCTTCTTACAGATACACCTATTAATTTTTTTCTTCTATCTATACCTTCGTTTTTATAAATTTCTTCAATAGCTTTTCCAGAGGGCAAATTCATAGCAAATGTAACATCAGCAGTTATTGTAATATCTTTCTCAATTCCAAGTGATTTCAATGCTTCTTTTGATTTGTAGTCTCTTACTGTTATTATATCTACTTTATTGACAATATATTTAACAAGTTTTTTATTGAAAGCTTTAGTAATAGGTCCAAAGCCATTTCCATAGAACATGGTTTTTTTACCTAACTTATTTGCTAAATATATTATAGCCAAATAATAAATAAGGGATCTGCTACTTGTAACATCTTGTAATAAAGAGCCTCCACCACTTATTACAAAATCAGATTCTTTAATAGCCTTTATAATATCTTTAAAATTATTTCTACTCACTGCATTAATTCCATAGTTATTTATAGTATCTTTTGCTTTATAAGTAAGAGCTGTCAATTTTATATCTGGTAAGGCTTGCTGAAATTGTTGGACAATTGCCTCTAATATTGCTTCATCCCCTGTATTTTCAAAGCCGTAATAGCCAAATAAAAATACATTTTTCATTGGTCTCTTCCTCTCTAAAACTTGTTTATATTGTGCCATAATAAACTAAGTCCCTAATAAAAAGTCTTCTTTTCATAAATCTATCCTTATGAAAATCTTCCTCTATCTTTTAAGAGTTTTTCATAAATTTGGATAGTCTCTTTAGTCATTTCTTTAATAGAAAATTCTTCCTCTATTTTTTTGCGACCAAATTTTCCTAAGGCTTCTATATCGTCCTTAGACCGTGTATTAAAAAGGTCTATAATTTCATTAACAAGTTTATTTTCAGTTTTAAGATCATCTATGCCTCTACCTGTAAAATTTGTACTTTTAGCTAAATCATAATTATTTGGAGTCAGTAGACCCATATAACCTTCCCCTCCCGCTAAAATAACAGGCTTTTCTACAGCCATAGCCTCTAATGCAGTTCTTCCAACTGCTATTATAAGATCTGCTATATTCATAATTTCAGCTATATCTGTACGCTTTCCTAAAAATTTAATTGATTTTCCTGTAAAATCAATTTCTTTGGATATATTTTCGACTTCTTGGTAATCATCTCCATCTCCTACAATGATTAACTCTATTTTACCTAACTCTTCACTTAATTTTGGAAAACTTTTTATTATTTCTATTACTAAGTTAGCCAATGTTCCTGAAAGCCTGCTTACACAAAGAATCTTAATAGTGTCATCCTTTAGTTTTAACTCCTTAAATATATTTAAATCTTTAGATTCTGTGCTAAAAGTATCTGTATCAATACCATTTTCTATAATAGTAATTTTATCTTCTTTAATTCCAAATTTATCTATTAAATGCTGTTTTACATCTTCACTTATAGATATTATTTCCTCTCCCCAAAATGTCAGATATTTCAACCCACCTCCATGATTAAAAAGAGCATGGGCAGTTGTCATAAAAGGAATATTATAACGCATGCTTATAATTTTAGATACCAATGATGCTATTCGTCCATGAGTATGAATTATATCAATTTTTTCTATTTTTATAATTTTACTGAAAATTTTAAGTGACTTAAATAATGCAAAAAAATCTCTATTATTCAATGGTGCATGATAATGAACTATATTATTTCGTTCAAGTTCCTCTACATAAACACCACCGCTTGATACGACAACAGGATAATAATCCATTTTTTTTAATTGTTTTGCTAATCCTACCACATGGGTTTCTGCTCCACCAATGTCTAATCCTGTTGTAGGTAAAAGAATCTTTAATTTCCCCACGGCTATACTCTCCTTTTACAAATTTTGTTTTTCTAATCTTTAATTTTATATTCTCCTTTTACCATTACAAATATGTCTGTTCTTGCTTTAATACCTCTACCATCATCCCTTGGAATAATTAATAAATGATTAGCCGGTACATTTTCATTTTTTTCTAAATCTTTTGCTGCACTTATATCTGATATACCACCTAATGAACCATCTATGACTGTTGCTTTGCCAGCTCTTAAAATTAGTTCTGTTCCTTGACCACCGATTAAACTACTAGATGCCTTTAATTCTATAACTTCAAAACTGGCTCCCACTTCAATAGAAGGCTTTTCATCACTAATCAGTACTTGCTCATCTATATAATGTTTTAATTGATCTATTTTTTGTTCTACAAAAGACAGTGTTACTAAAGGATCTTCATTAGATCCTGGTTCTTTTGTATTTCCATAAACAAACTGTCCAATCATAAGTACAGAGCTAGTTGCTATAACTAAGATAAGCTTTTTTTTATTAATCGACATATAAATCCCTCCTTTATCTAAATATACACTATAGACATATGATTTCAAAGTTTATTTTTACTAAGAATCTTTATTTTTATTTTATTCTAATGAAA
>CAYLXY010000056.1:0-9182 GCA_964387405.1 uncultured Clostridiaceae bacterium | reverse complement strand
CAATGGTTAGCAAGGAACTTGTAATAGAAATAACTACACAAGTTTTCAATCCTAGGGACTTATGCTTACCTTCTCTCTCTAATCCCAAAATTAAACCTGATGCTAATGCAAAAAACAACTTAAGTACCACAATTTCCATACCAGCTATTTTCAAATAAACACCTCTTTTCATTCTATATCTTCAATTAATATCTTTTATCTATTATTTTAAAACACTTCGAGTTTTACTCAATTCTTATTATGGCAAACTCAGATTGCCTAAAATCAGACCTTATAGGGCTATCATAAATAGTGTTCAATTTATCATAATATATGATAATAGCTAGATTCGTATAATTCTACCTCTATGACCCATCGTATAAATGATGTGTCTTAAAAATTGTTGTCATCCAGAGGAGCATAGCGACGAAGGATCTTTGTTTTGACCCTAAAGATTCCTCGTTACGCTCGGAATGACAGAGCCCACTACACTCGGAATGACAAGATCGCTAACGACGTACTTATCTACTAATACACCTTAAAAGGGATATAAAGTATATATCTTAATCCACAGGAAATAATGCCTAAATTCCGTAATGAATCATCCATTTATTTTCTTTGATTGCAATAGATATTTTGTCAATTAACATATCCAGCTCTTTTGATTTATAACTTACATTCTCCTCAACAATAATATCCAAAAAATATTTAAGAGATTTTGGTGGTATCAAAGTTATTCCATAATAAGCAAGATCTTTAAAAGGTCTATTTGTATTATGTGCAAATGTTTCAAGTTTTTCTATTTTATTTTTAAAACCTGCGTGGTATATTTCACCTAGAAAATCATCATCCACAAAAACACAATTGTATTTTTCAGGCTCATAGTTATACTCGTCATATTCTTCCAAATAATCTATTATTCCAAATTGATGTCTACAGGGCATTAATATACCTCCTAATATTATAAATTCTTTCATAACATTCTGCTGCCACGTATTAAAAAAATTATGTAAACTAATCTGATTTCTTTTCTAACTCTTCTAATTTTATATATATTTTCTGCAAAAGAAATATAGTAGGGCTTAAGAAGCCTACAATACCTAATACGGGTGCTAGATTAACAGCACCTCCTAGCAGTATTCCTATAAACCCTGTTATTAGCGAAATTAAAATTAAAAATATATTTTCCCCCTGAAATTAATTAATTCTTGTTGCATATAATCCACTTACACCCATCATACCATTTCCTTACATTCTATTCTACCCTCTTCCACTGATTTTCCACCCCCTCTCCTGTATAATATACTGATTTCCAATACGAAAGGAGTGTATCTTTTATGAACAATATACAAATATCTAAAAATTTCAAACTAAGAGAATTTCAATGCACAGACAGTGGTTCTCTAGTAAAGCTAGACAGTGGATTATTGAACAAGCTTCAACTTTTAAGGGACAAGTTAAATAATCCTGTTAATATTACTTCTGGCTATAGAACCCTGGAATGTAACAAACGTGTCGGTGGGTCTTCTAATAGCTACCATATGAAAGGTATGGCAGCTGATATTTATTCCCCTGGTTATACCCCAGCAGAAATAGCAAAGGTTGCAGAGGTTGTTGGTTTTACTGGAATAGGTACATATTCTAATTTTGTACATGTAGATGTAAGACCTAATAGGTATCACTTTAAAGGTGGATATTAAAATTCATATAAGCCAGAGATTATATGAGTGGCTTATTCAATCTTTAATATTTATTAAAGATTTCAAGTCTTTAAATTTCACCTAATCCTAGATTTAGACTTTTATAAAATAATAAAAGGAGATGATTTAATGCCCTGTACTATGATTATTGCAAAGGTTAAAAAGATTGACATCACAAATAAAGTAAGTGCAGAAAATTGGAGTCAAACAATTACAATTACTTTAAGTGATATAGAACTTAATGATGAAAATCTGATTTCTATTCGAAAATTTAGGCCCAATGAGGATGTAAAGGTACACCTAGAGGCTCTTCAGCTTTCTATAGAGGAAGTGGCAGAAAGGGAAAACTTAAGAAAACTATATCCTACTAGTGGGGAAATATGCCCTATTAATCATAATTCAAAGGATGTAAATACAGAAGATGAGGATATAGAGGATGCAAGCTTTGATGATGGGGATCATACTTTATTTGACCTAGATTATGATGAAAATCCTCCAGATACAGATAAAGTCCTTAAAACTTTTGATTTTTCAAATATGTAGGTGTACAATGTACTGCCTGTAACTTATACGCATATTATCCACAATTTTACACACAGGTTAATTTATAGAAAGGGGGTGAAATTATGGCCATCGTAAAAATGAACGAAACTAGAAGTGCTTCCTGTAGATTCATTTCTGGTGTTGATGGGGAAGGAAATGAGATGTATATGACTAGAACTATTGCTAACTTTAAAGCAGATTCTTCCTTAGAAGATGTTAACGAAACTGTTTTTGCCATTGCTTCTCTATATCCTTACGGCATTAAAACAGTAATGATGACAGAACGTTGCGAACTAGATGAAGCTTAGTAAGCTGATGTCTACATTGCATTGAGGATATTCTATTTTTAGATTTTATCAGGTATCCTCTATGTAATGGTAAATTTAAAAGGAAGGAGGCAAATCCATGACCAAATATTTAAGAATGGTCTTTAAAACAGATCAGGATAGAAAAGTCAGTCTTAGAGTAAGTGTGCCTAGGGATGATTTAGATGCTATGGAAGTAAAATCTGTAATGGACCTTGTTATTAGTAAAAACATTATCAAATCTAGTGCTGGGGATTTAATTGGCATTGATAGTGCTTATCTTGTTGAAACATCTACTACAGAACTTGAAGTAGCTGTCTAATAATCTACCAAAATTAAGGGTATAGCATTTTGCTATACCCTTTTTAAAAAAGTTCTGGAATCTTTATTGTTATCCTGAATGAAACGAAGGATCTTGCTTATTGACTCAAATCCTAGGGGCAAGATTCCTCACTGCATTCGGAATGACTGATTACTATGGTTTCCATGTACTCAAAATGAAATGAAGGATTTTAAATTTAAAAACAAGATTCTTCGCTAGCGCTCAAAATGACAAACTCCTAGATTTTTATTTGCTATATTTGAAAAGAAAGGTTGGTGAAAATATGAAATCAAATAAAATATTTTTAGTGTTAATATCAATATGTGGCAGTACAATGAATTATCTTTGGGGTGGCTTTGATTTAGCTTTAAATACCCTTTTACTCTTTATGCTTCTTGATTATATTTTAGGTGTAGCTTGTGGGGTTTTTAAAAAAGAATTGTCCTCTAAAATTGCCTTTAAAGGCATCTTAAAAAAGATGGCAATGCTTATGGTCATTGCAGTTGGAGTAAGTTTGGATTTAATAATCAATGCAGATGGATTTTTGAGGGGATTGGTATTATTTTTTTATATAGGCCTAGAGGGTATTTCTATATTAGAAAATTCAGCTACTATTGGTGTGCCTATACCTGATAAATTGACAAGTGTTTTATTGCAGTTGAAAGAGGAAGATTAGGGGTGAAGGTGATTTTTTATGTTTTTTTATAAATAAATGGCCCACTCCTTATTAAGGATTTGGGCCTGATTTGTAATTATGAAATTTTTTAATTAATCATAAGCTTCCTATTACCTACATCCTTCTCTCAGTCCAATGTTCACACTGCTTAAGCACAATCTCTACAATCCCTCTAACACTTTAAAATACTGCTTAAAGTACTTAATTTTCATATTTCTTATATTCAAACTTCTAGTCATATATAGTCATTTTATCTAAATCAATAATTGCCCCAACTTCTTTTAAAAAATCTATTCCTAGTATTCCATCTATTTTAAAACCATAATCCATAACTCCTACTTCAATTGTAAAATTATTAACCGTTAAACTTCCAAGATCTATACTATCAACATTTTTCCTGTATACAAACTCCACTCCACCAACACCAGATATAGTTTCTATAGCATCATCTTTCTCTATTGTAATACCCAATTCATCTACCCTATCCATTTTTAAAACAGTACCACCCGACCCAGTATCTATAAGTACATTGTCCAATACCATAGATTTACCTCTATAAAAAAGAGTAATTTTACAAAATGGAAGGCCATATTTAAAATCTAACTTAACCATATTTTCTAACCCCTATCCATTTTCTCTCTTCTATTTTTAATTCTTCATTATCTGTATGATAGACATACATCTCCCTATTCTTTTCTCTTTTATGTTTTTCAGAATATGCTTTAAGTGCATCTTTGCCTTCATCAAATATATTAATAACAGAAAGTTCTTCTACAATCCTTTGCCCGTCCTTTGAGTATGCTTCTATAGCCTCAAATAGTAGCCATTTATTTGGATATTTTTCTCTTGCTTCTGACCATTTGATAGTCCCCAACCTCCTTCCATTTACCACATCTATTTATATTTTTGTTTAATCTCTACAAGCCAATCTGGAAGTTCATTATTTATTAAGTTCATCATATGTTCTAATTGACTGCCTGCAGACTGATTTTCAGCTGTATTAAAGTCTACACTTTTCTGCAATTCATCAATATAGGGTATTTCATCCTCTTTTACTATGGAGAATTGGTCTAGTGATTTATATAATACAGATTCGTCCAAGCCCCACTCCTTTGAAAACCTCTTTATTTCTTTTTCTATTTTTCTCTGTTTCCATTTTTCAAATGATTCATCAAAATTTATATCACTTGATAAATTCCCTGGGACTAACTCTGTTTCTACAAACTCTTTTAATAGTTTTGCTTGTTCATCCTCACCCATATCACTTAATTCTTGAATTTCTTCATATATTAATCTTAAAGTTTCTCTATCTACTGTCTGAACTCCTTTATCAGTTTTAACTTTAGACCCTATTAAGTTTAAGATATGATTAGCATCTATTACTTGTCTTCCTAATAGTTTTGTTTTTCCTACTAAGGGAGTTACAGGCTCATATTCTGGTGGGTCCACTATTGTAAATGTTAAATTTCTATAAGCTCCTATATATTTCAGCCATGTATGCTCATCTATTCCAAATCTTTCATCATCCCATTTATATTCATAGTATTGCGTAACCAATCTTAATTGGTCATTTGCATCTCTAAAGCATAAAATAAACAATTCCTCTGCTTCACTTTTTGTTTGTAATTCTTGCCACTTTGTAGGGTCTTCTAAAATCTCTATCATTTCTATAACTTTTATAGAAAATTTTGCTACTGCTGTCTTATAATCTTCAACTATAGCCCTAGAACTTTTTCCCCCACTTCCATATAGTTTCAATGCAATATTCACACTTTCTTCAGTAATCTTTGGATATTGAAAGTTAATAATAGATCCAAATTCTTTATTTTTCCCATATATACGATTAGTACGTGAATAGGCTTGAATTAAGCTTTGTAATCTTAAATGCCTATCTACATATAAGGTATTTAAAAATCTAGAATCATAGCCTGTTAATAGTTGATCTGCAACAATGATAAGGTCTATATTCTTTTTATTCCGCCCACTTCCACCACGAGTTCCCCTAGAAACAATGTCTTCAAAATAGGCTTCTTCTCCTCTTCTTCTGTCACCACTAATAAACTCAATACCAGTAAATTCTGCATAATCTTTAAACATACCTTCAATTACTTCAGGTGGCACATTATCTGGATCATTTTCATTTCCAAAGGAAAATGTTATGGCTATGTTTATTTTATCTTCTTGCCCCTCTTGCTGTCTTTTAAATTCATTGTAATATGCTATAACACGTTCTTTATAGGCAACTGTTAAAATCGCATTAAAATGTCTGTTTTGAGATTGTTCTTCCCAATTTGAAAGTATTTCTTCTACAACTCTTGGTATATGGGTTTCATCTTGATAAACAAGAATTTTTCTTTTTTTAGCTTCCTTCTCAACTTCAAGGTCAGTCCATCCTTGAACTAAACGCTCTATTTCACGAATTGCCATTTCTGGTTTTTCTTTTTCTATTTGATCCTTTATTTGGTCTCTCAGATCTTCATAAGATAAAAACTCTCCTGTATTAATATAATCAACATGAAAACCTAATACATTTCCATCTGCTATAGCCTGATCTATTGTATACTTATGAAGCTCTGGTCCGAATAGCTTTTCAGTAGTATCTATAACTTCAGATTTTTCATTAATCATTCCTGTAATTTCATTTTCATCAAATAAAGGAGTCCCCGTATAGCCATAAAACAAACTATTTTTCTTGAAATAAGACCTAATATTTACCATCATTTCCCCCATAGTTGTTCTATGAGCTTCATCTATTATGAAAACTAATCTTTTTTTAGAGATACCATAATCCTTGGCTTCTACTAAGTCTTTAACTAAATTACTTAATTTAAAAGTAGTAGTCACTACTATTCCCTTTTTAACAGATAAAAGTTGTTTTCTTAAATGATAGGTGTGTTTTGTATCATCAACTGTTACAGGCTCATAGGCTGCATAGGCCTTAAAGTTTTCACTGGTTTTCCTATCTAGTTCTCTCCTATCTACTAGAAATATAACTTTATCGAATCCTCCCCTGGTTGATAAAAATAAAGCCGTTTTAAAAGATGTAATAGTTTTTCCTGAACCCTCTCGTGTCAAGGGTATGATAGAAAATATCTAATATATTTTTTATTATATCAAAGTAGCCCTTTCTTTTAAGTCCTTCCATTCCTTCCAAAAAGCAAGATAGCCTTCCCTATCCATTTCATCTTCTGGCAGAATTCTTTCTCCTGCTTTTTTATATAAATCTTCAATTTGCTTTATAAAATTTAAGACTTCTCTTTTATATTGCAGATAATAATAGGTAGTTTTTAAGTTCTCATCAGCTCCTATAGTAACTAAACCAGCCTCATGTTTCACAAACCAATCCAGCCCCTGATTACAACCTATTATTTCTACCCTATTCCCTTTTTCATTAGCTATCATGGTATTTCCACAACAAGGGAAGAGATGCTCTCCTTTTCCTTCTTGATGATCATTAAAAATAGACCTTAGAAGCCTTAGTCCCGCTGCACTTACTGTGGGAGAATATGCTACTATTTGGTCATTTAATCTAATTTCCAAGTCCCCATGAAGGCAAAGATCTTCTTTATTGTCTTGGGTTCCATCTATCCTATAGAGTTTATTTATCTTTATTTCAAAATCATGACAATCCTCAAAGAAAGAATCTGGCATAGACTCCCATAAATCCTGGAGAACTTTTTCTTCCCTTGCCATTATATAAAGGCCCCTATCATCATATAAATAGAAAATAGTTTTTCTGTCTAAGTCTATAATAAAAATTGAAGAAACCAAATCATAGTCACCTGAAAAATCAGAGAGACTTATTTGCCGGAAAAGCTCCTCTGTTTTTAAAGCTTCCACCTGGTAAATTCTTCTCTTAAAAGAATAAAGTTCTTCATCACATTCATCAAGCCAGTCATAGCTATATTCTTCTATTCTTTTAGGATTTATTAAAATAGATTCAATAAATTCTACTTCCTTTAGAGGATTTTTATTATAGACCACGTCATAGACCAAAACCAAATCTCCTTTAAAATTTAACTGATTAAAAATATCACTAGCCTTTTCAACAGTTTCCTCTATATATAATTTTTCATTTTCTTGATAGGAAGACTTATAGGCTAAAGCACTATGCAGTCTCAGCTTTGGTGTTAATCTAAAGAGAGGACCAGCTTCAAAATCATATTCTTTTAATATTTCTTCTAAAATCTCTTTTAAACCTTTATCCTTATCCATTATAAACCTCACCCCTCTTAAATCATGTGTTAAAGTCTAAATTTTTAAATCCTATTGCCCATCTTTCTTAAACATATATGGAATACAATTTATATAAATAGAACCTAAAATTCCAGCATAAGCTATGCTTACCCAATTCATTTTCCCATAGAATTCATACAGGTATTGTTTTCCATACTCTAATAAAAACATAAAGATAAAGAATAAGGCTATTAGTATAAGATTATAATATTTAACTTTTCTAGCCCTCTTAAATAATTTTTCTTGAATTCCAATTTTCTTCATTAACCAGTTAAATCCTGAAAATGCAATAACAAATATCAAAAAATAATTAAAAATCTCCATCTTGAAATTCCCCCAATATTTAAAACTAATCTGAAAAATTTGCAAATAGATGGTCTAGGAGCTTCTCATCCCCCACATCTTCAAAACTTTTAAACCTTTCAACTACCACATCACCATCTGGGGAAAATTCCACTTCCCATCTTTGACCAGGAATTGTAACTTCTACTATAATGTAATCATCTCTAACTGTGTCTAACTTGTAAAATATTTTATTATCTTCTAGTTTCTTTAAAAATCTAGTCAACTTTCTAAAGCTATTACCCCATAGTCTTTTAGATAAATCCCCTATATATACTTGAGCTTCTTTCTTACCTTCCCCAGTCAGTCCCATATATAGGTCTACTGCCTTTTTATTGTTCCCTTGATAGATTAGTTCTTTTAAATCTTGATCTAGCACATGGTCGCCATTACTTCCATCTTCATATATATAGAAACCATCAATAATTTCATTTATTCCTCCACCAAAATACCAATTGTTATCTTCCATAAAACCAATAAATTCATCCCAAAATTCATCATAACTTAAATCTTCTGGCACTGAGACACAGCCATTTATTTCAAATTCTTTTTCTCTTTTCATTCCCATCCCCCTAAAACTTTAATTAAAACGCTATCATTTTTCATTATAAGTTTCCAAATTTTCACTTAAAGGAATTTTAAATCTAAATCATGATAATCTTTTTTCTTTTAAAAACTTGTTTTTAAAAGGAGACCCTAGATTGGATCTCCTTCTATTGTACTATTGATATTCTATTCTTTCTATACCCTTTCCTGAAATATAAATTCTATCAATATATTTCTCGACAATCTCTTTAGTAAGGCTATCTATGCTTCCTGCTTGTCTAAGTTCTTCGTCTATAGCTTGGATACGCTCTTTATTTTCTTCCTCAGACTCTTGTATTTGATTTTTTATTTCCATAAAATCGTATTTTGAAATTCTGCCAAACTTATAATTCTCAAACTCTATCCTCTTCTTTTTTAGTAGTTGGTCATTCTTATCATAAAGTTCCTTTTGTTCATCAAGAAGTTTTTTCTTTTCTGCCTTATCTGTATGAAACTTATCCTTAAGGATTTTAAATACCTCTTTTTCTAATTCC
>CAYLXY010000055.1:0-9206 GCA_964387405.1 uncultured Clostridiaceae bacterium | reverse complement strand
TTAAATAAGCTGTGCTTGACAAGAAAAATAAACATGTTATACTTAATAAGTGTTAAAGATTAGAATAATCTAATGGGGGTAGATGAGTCCTGGTGGGCTCTCTGGTCTTCAAAACCAGCACGAGGGGTTAATAGCTTCTTGGGTGGGTTCGATTCCCATGTACTCCCGCCAAATAATAATTATAAGACTTGCAGGGTTTATGCAAGTCTTTTTTTACTTGCCAGATATTAAACAAAGAGCTAAAGAGATGAGTAATAGAGTGTACGAGGATTGGGAAATAGATGATTTTTTAACTAGATATAAGGATATGTTTCCTTATGAAAATTTGGATAGAAGAACAATTTTCAATTAAAATCTATAAAATAAAATATTTTATAGATTTATTCCATAAACTTACTCCAAAACTTGCATTAGAATCGACTCTTGAAAAATTAGCTAGGGTGTTATTATATATAGACTTATTAAAGCTCTCTTCTCTAATTTTAGAGATTAGGGTTTTTTAAATAAAAATATTTACTACTATGAAATAATATAAATAAATAATAGTAACTATGAAAATGGGGTATAAGTGATATAATAAAGATAGGAAGATTAAGTTAGAAAGTAGGTGATCTATTGAATAAGAATCAAAATAATTCTAAAAATAAGTCTGAAAATAACAAAGGAAGTAATAAGAACAAAAAAGAACTATCACAACCACATGATATTACATTTAAAAAGCTATTTGGAGAAAGAGAAATAGCAAAAGATGTAATAGAGAAAAACCTGCCAAAAGAAGTGCTAGAAGTACTAGATATGGATAGTTTAGAAAAACTAGATGGAAGTTTTATAAATAAAGACTTAAAAGAAACATTTTCAGATTTATTATATGGAGCAAAGATAAATAATAGAGATGCCTATATAGCACTACTTTGGGAACATAAATCCTACACAGATAAGTTTGCGGTATTTCAAGTAGCAGGATATATTTTAGATATTTGGATGAAAATAATAAAAGAAGGTAAAAAAGAATTACCAGTAGTAATACCAATAGTAGTTTATCATGGAAAAAGTGGCTGGAACTACAAAACAAACATAAGGGAAATGATACCAGAATTTCATACATTACCAAACTATTTAAAACAAATGCTCCCTGTTATAAAACATGAATTTATAAATATAACAGCACATACAGAAGAAGATATTAGCGAATATGAGCCAGTAACTAGAATGGTATTAAGATCATTAAAATATATATATTGGGATAAGGAAGATTTAATAAAAGCATTTTTAGTATCAATAGAAGAAATACAATCTATTTTAACAGATGAACAATTAAATCATTATGTAGATATATTATTAATATATTATTCAGCAGTAAATAAAAATCTAACAGAAGAAGATATAATAGAAAAGATTAAGGAGCTAGGAGGAAAGGGTGAGAGAATAATGACGATTTTACAGGAAAGGGAACAGAAGGGTATGGAAAAAGGAATAGAATTAGGTAAATTAGATGAAAAGAGAGAGATAGCAAGAAAGCTCATGGCTAAGGGATTGGATATGAATACTATTATACAGGTTACTGAACTTGATGAAGAAGAAGTTAAGAAGTTAGTAAATTAATTAATTAAGATATAATAGAAAAAACAAAAAGATAGATATTAAGTTAAAAGAAAGGTATAAATATAAAATCAAGGATTATAAAAGTATAAATCAAGATCTTATAAATGCAGTAGCTTGTTTACTAGTTAATACAATGGCATATGCATATTAAAGCCTTGTTCTCTAAGATAAGGGGGCAGGGCTTTTTTGATGAAAATATATTGTTTGTAAATTGCTCGAATAAAGTATATATGGTACAATATTCCACATATAGTTTATAGTTTTTTAAAAAAATAAAAGGGCGATTACAAATGAAAAAGAATAAAAATTTAAAAAATATTCTACTTAAAACATTAGCACTAGTAACACTATCTTATCTATTGTAGGGATAAATTCATTTGCAGATCCTATGGCAGATATTAAACAAAGAGTTAAAGAGATGAGTAAAAGAGTGTATGAGGATGGAGGATGGGGAAATAGATGATTTTTTAACTAGATATAAGAATATGTTTCCTTATGAAAATCATATGACAGCAAAACATGATGGTAAACAGATGCATATTGAGATGCCTTCCATTAGAAATAAAGAAGTAATACACTATGGAACTTAACTCTCAAAAGTATAAATTTCAATAAATTGGTTATAATAATCTCCTAGATAGGTTAGGAGGGTTATTTTATGAGAAGAAAAAAATTATTACCATTAACAGTTAGTTTTTTAATATTAGCTCTTGTTTTTAGCTCTATAGGATTTCTAGCTTCTTATTATAAATATTCAGGGCAATTAGCAAAAGAGAAGTTGGATAGACAAAAAGAACAGGAATTATTACAAGCCCTAATTAGAGCCCAGGAAGACAAATTATATAATTTTAATAAAAACAATGATAAAGATAATGAATTATCAGTTTCAAAACACAATGATACTATTAACAAAGATACAGAATTAATATACAAAACCTTGTACACACAATGTGAAGATATAATAGAAGATAAGCAAGAAGCTAAATCAGAATTAATAGGATTAAATAAAGATGGATTTAAAGAGTATTTAATAAAAAACCAGATAGATTGGGAAATAGAAAGTTTTTCAAAAGAAAATGTTGTTTTATTAAAACAAGTCAATAAAACTTGTCCAAACCATTATTTACTTTCTGTAAACAAAGGATATATTGCTATATATAAGTTTAATGAAGATAGCACTAAAGAATTAATAGAAAATACGGATATACCTATTAATATTTTACCTAATGTAGACCAGGAAAAATTACAAAAAGGTATTCTTGTAAATACCATGAAGGAAATCAACGAATTATTGGAGGATTTTAGTAGTTAAGCTAGTAGTTTAATATATATGCAGCTGTCTTTTAAAGATAGCTGTTTTTTCTTTGCTTTTCCTTGCAGGAATCCATCATTATACTGTGTTTTTAACAATTAGCATTTTAAATAAGATTGTGCTAAACTAAAAAATAGCAAACTTTATATAGAGTAAAAATATAAACAAATGGTAGGTGAAATACTAAACATGATTATATTAGGAATTGACCCAGGGCTTGCAATACTAGGATGTGGTATAATACAGTATGAAGCTAATCACTTTAGAACAATAGGTTATGGATGTATTAGAACACCAAGCAAAATGCCTACACCTAAGAGACTTAAAAAGATATATGATGAATTAAGTGAACTTATAATTAAATATGAGCCAGATGTTGTAGCAATAGAAGAATTGTTTTTTAACACAAATGTTAAAACTGCAATGTTAGTAGGTCATGCTAGAGGGGTGGCTGTCTTAGCTGCTGCTAATAATAATAAAGAGATATTTGAGTATACACCCCTACAAGTAAAACAAGGTGTAGTTGGCTATGGAAGAGCAGATAAAACACAGGTTCAACATATGGTAAAGACCTTGCTAAATCTTAATGAAACACCTAAACCAGATGATGTTGCAGATGCCCTAGCAGTAGCAATTTGTCATGCACATACAGGGAATTTTAAAAATATGTTTAAAATAAAATAGATTTTTGGAGGAATATTCATGTTTGAGTATTTAAAAGGAAATATTGTTGATATAATAGTAGATAAAATAATAATGGAAGTCAATGGAATAGGCTATAGAATTAATAGCACAACAAATAGTGTTTCTAAAGTTGCCAAGGGGGAACATACCACCATATATACACATTTAGTAGTTCGGGATGATGAATTAAGCTTGTATGGTTTCACTTCCACTGAGGAGTTATCAATGTTTCAGCTATTAATCTCTGTCTCTAGAATAGGACCAAAGGTAGCTAGTGCAATATTATCTACCCATACACCAAGTAAACTAGGGGCCTATATAGCAAGCAAGGATGTAGGTCTAATATCCAAAGCTCCTGGTATAGGTAAAAAAACTGCGGAAAGAATGATATTAGAGCTAAAGGATAAAGTAGATATGTTTAATATTGAATATGATCACACATTGTTTAATGATGAAAACAAGGATGATGAAGAAGCTCTTCAAGCTCTAATGGCCCTAGGCTATTCTAGATTAGAAGGGGAAAAAGCAATCCATGCTGTAAGTAGTACAAGCACTGAAACAGAAGATATTATAAAGAATGCACTTAAGTGGTTAATGAAGTAAAAAAGGGTGGTATAGATGATATCAGAATTTAAAGAGATGGATGATGATAGAATTATAACAAATGCAATAAAGCCTGAAGATGAAGAAATTGAAGGTGGATTACGTCCAAAATATTTAAAAGATTATATAGGACAAGACAAGGTAAAAGAAAAACTAAAAATATTTATAGAAGCAGCCCAACAAAGAAAAGAAGCTTTAGATCATGTCCTCTTATATGGACCTCCTGGTTTAGGTAAAACAACCTTATCCAATATTATAGCTAATGAGATGAATGTAAATATTAGAATTACCTCTGGACCAGCAATAGAAAGACCAGGAGACTTGGCTGCTATTCTAACAAACTTATCGGAAAATGATGTTTTGTTTATAGATGAAATCCATAGGCTAAATAGAACAGTAGAAGAAATACTTTATCCTGCCATGGAAGATTATGCTTTAGATATTATTATAGGAAAAGGTCCAAGTGCCAGATCCATAAGATTGGATTTATCAAAATTTACATTAATAGGCGCAACTACAAGAGCTGGCTTATTAAGTTCACCCTTAAGAGATAGATTTGGAGTAATGACAAGGTTAGAATTATATAATATTGACCAATTAAAAAGAATTGTAAAACGTTCTGCATCCATTTTAAATGTTTACATAGAAGATGAAGCTGCAGTTGAAATAGCTTCAAGATCAAGGGGTACACCACGTATAGCTAATAGACTTTTAAAAAGAGTAAGGGACTATGCTCAGGTTAGAAGTGACGGACGTATTACTTTAACTATTGCAGAAGAAGCCTTAACCCTTCTTGAAGTTGATTTTTTAGGTTTAGATAGTACAGACAGAAAAATGATCGAAACTATAATTCATAACTTTGCAGGAGGACCAGTGGGATTAGATACATTAGCAGCCTCAACTGGTGAAGAAAGAAATACTATAGAAGATGTATATGAACCATTTTTACTTCAAATAGGTTTTATTAACAGAACACCAAGGGGAAGAACAGTAACAAAAAAGGCATACCAACATTTCAATATAAATTTTGAGGATTAAAAAGCTAAGAAATATTATATCTTTTTAGGGGGCCAAGCAAATGAAAAGGACAAAGATTAGAATATCTTTATTATTGATTTCTCTAATATTTACTATGAATATATTTAATGTGTTTTCATATGACAAATCCACATTACCCTATAATATAAAAATAGGGCTGTTTTTTGATAAAAGTGCAAAATCACAAGTAGGTCTAGAAAGTCCTACAGGATTTAATGTTGGTATATTTAATAAAGATGAATTTAATAGTTTGTTTGATTTACATGAAAATAAAATATTGCTAAAAAAAGATAATTTGGATTCTCAAAATACATGGGATAGAGAAAATTTTTATCATATCCAAATAGGAAAAGATTTTATAGACTACAGTCAAGCCTATGATTTTTTAAATTCATTTGAAATTGAAGCTATCAATAGTTATTTATATTATGAAGATGATTGGAAAGTTTATGGAACTATATATGCAAATGATTTTGATATTAATCAAGTAATAGAAGAAATAAATATAGATTATGGATACCAAACTAATATAGTGAAGCCATCTAATAGAAGAGTTCAAGTTGTGGATGAAAGAGATAATATTATATTTATATATGATTCCTCCTATGAGCTTTATTTTAAGGGTCAAGAAAACCATGAAAATATTCCATTGGTAAGTATAGGAGCTAATAAATATAGGGGAGGTATTACAGCTAAAAGGCTATCTAATAGCGATATGACTATAATCAATAAATTACCCCTAGAAGAATACTTATATGGGGTTGTTCCTTCAGAAATGCCAGCATCTTGGCCAATAGAAGCTTTAAAAGCCCAAGCTGTTGCAGCACGAGGATTTGTTCTTTCTAATCTCAATAAGTATAGTCAATTTGATTTTAATTTATGTACTACTACAAGTTCACAAGTATATAAAGGATATTCTGGTGAACATATTAATACAAATAAAGCAGTAGACGAGACAGTATCTCAAGTTATGACCTATAATGGAAACATAGTAGAACCATATTTTCATTCTAATAGTGGTGGACATACAGAGGATAGTGAAAATATATGGTCAAATCCACTACCACATATTAGAGGCGTAAAGGATGATTTTTCTTTAGGTGGGCCTAATAGTAATTGGTCTGAATCTTTTACAAAGGAAGAAATAAAAAAACAATTGGCCAAACATAATATATTTATAGGAGATATTATAGATATAAAGATTACTTCTACAACTGATAATGGAAGGATATTGACCTTAGTTGTATATGGTAGAGAAGGTCAAGAAGTTATGGAAAAGCAAAGAAGTAGAACTGTTTTTAATTTGAAAAGTAATTATTTTTCAATTAATGCTAATACTAGTAATAATAATTTTGATAATAAGGAAGATAAGAAGCAGGATAATAAAGAAGAAAATAAGGCTAAAAAGCAATTTAATTTAAAAGCTTTAAATACATCTAAATTAGAATCTGTGGATTTAGAAAAAAAATATACAATTACTGCTAAGGGAGTATATGAAATTGGAAATCTAAAAAATATTTCTATTTTTAATGGGAAAGAATATAAGAACATAGATTTAATTGAAGATAAGATAGAAGATAAGATAGAAGTAGCAGAGCCTATAGATCCAGTAATAGAGACTGCAGATACATTTATATTCCATGGTAAGGGATATGGTCATGGTTTAGGAATGAGTCAATATGGTGCAAAAAATATGGCAGACTTAGGCTATAAATATGATGAAATATTAACTCATTATTATACAGGGGTAAGGGTGGAATAGTATGGAGACAAAAGATTTTGATTTTTACCTACCAGAAGAACTAATAGGACAAAGACCTTTAGAAAATCGTGAAAACTCAAGACTATTAGTCTTAGATAGACAGACTGACATAATTGAACATAAGTATTTTTATAATGTTATAGACTTTTTAAAGCCGGGGGACTGTTTAGTGCTAAATGACACTAGAGTATTACCTGCCAGATTGATAGGTAAAAAAGAGGAAACTGGAGGTAAGATAGAATTTCTATTACTAAAAAGAATAGAAATGGATACTTGGCAAGCATTGGTTAAACCAGGCAAAAGAGCAAAGCCAGGCAGTAGATTTATATTTGGAGATGGACTTTTGCTTGCAGAAGTTCTAGCTATAGGAGATGAAGGTTCTAGAATTATAAAGTTTGAATATGAAGGGGTCTTTGAAGAAATATTAGATCAATTAGGACAAATGCCCCTACCTCCATATATTACAGAAAAATTAGAGGAAAAAGAAAGATATCAAACAGTATATTCTAAAATCCAAGGTTCTGCAGCTGCACCTACAGCAGGTCTGCACTTTACAAAGGAATTGTTAAAAAAAATAGAAAAAAAAGGAGTACAAATCGTATATATTACCTTACATGTAGGCTTAGGCACATTTAGACCTGTAAAAGTAGATAAAGTTGAAGAACATACTATGCACTCAGAATTTTATACTATAGATCAAGCAAGTGCTAATATTATAAATAATACAAAAAAACAAGGTAATAAAATAATAGCTGTAGGTACTACTAGTTGCAGAAGCTTAGAATCTGTAGCTAGTTCAGATGGAAAAGTAAATCCTGGCAGTGGTTGGACAAATATTTTTATTTATCCAGGATATAAATTTAAAGTAGTAGATAATTTAATTACTAATTTCCATTTACCAGAATCTACATTAATTATGCTGGTTAGTGCTTTGGCTGGAAGAGAAAAGATTTTAAAAGCATATAAAACTGCTATAGAAGAAAAATACAGATTTTTTTCTTTTGGAGATGCAATGTTCATTAAATAAGGAAGGTGAAGGTTTGTAATGGCAATTAAATATGAACTGATTAAAAGATGTAAACAAAGTGGGGCAAGATTAGGAAGATTATATACACCACATGGAATAATAGAAACACCTATTTTTATGCCCGTAGGTACTCAAGCAACTGTTAAAACCATGACACCAGAGGAATTAAAGGAAATCAATTCTCAAATAATTTTAAGTAATACATATCATTTATATTTGAGACCGGGACATAAACTTATTGAAAAAGCAGGTGGATTACATAAATTTATGAATTGGGATAAACCCATATTAACAGACAGTGGAGGTTTTCAGGTTTTTAGCTTAGGACCCCTTAGAAAGATAAGTGAGGAAGGTGTAGAGTTTAGATCCCATATAGACGGTTCGAAACATTTTATTAGCCCAGAGAAAGCTATTGAAATACAGAATTCCTTAGGGGCTGATATTATAATGGCATTTGATGAATGTGCTCCATATCCAGCAGATCATGATTATGTAAAAAATTCTCTTGAAAGAACTACAAGATGGGCAGAAAGGTGCAAGGATACCCACAAAAACACTGAAAACCAAGCTTTATTTGGAATAATTCAAGGTGGTATGTATGAAGATTTAAGAAGACAAAGTGCCGAAGAAATAATTGCCTTAAATTTTCCAGGATATTCAATAGGAGGTTTAAGTGTAGGAGAGCCTAAGGAATTAATGTATGAAGTTTTAGATTACACAGTACCTTTAATGCCAAATGACAAGCCCAGATATTTAATGGGGGTAGGAAGTCCAGATGACCTGCTAGAAGGAGTAATTAGAGGAATAGATATGTTTGATTGTGTACTGCCTACAAGAATTGGTAGAAATGGTACTGCTATGACAAGTCAAGGTAGGGTTGTAATTAAAAATGCTGTTCATACAGAAAGTTTTGAACCCTTAGATCCAGAATGTTCTTGCTACACTTGCAAAAATTATACAAGGGCTTATTTACGTCATTTATTTAAAACAAATGAAATTTTAGGTCTTAGGCTTCTTACATATCATAATTTATATTTTCTATTACGGCTAATGGAAGAAACAAGACAAGCTATTAGAGAAGATCGTTTATTAGATTATAAAAACGAATTTTTTCAAAAATATGGCTATGACTTGTAATATGATATACTTAAAAATAAATAGTAATGAATTAACCTAAT
>CAYLXY010000054.1:0-9434 GCA_964387405.1 uncultured Clostridiaceae bacterium | reverse complement strand
TAATAAGTCTGCAGCTACTAAATGAGTTTTATATGTAGCATTATCATACATAAAGTTGCGACTGTCTGTGATAATTCCAGTATACAGACATGTAGCAACTTCTTTATTTATTGTTAATCCCAATTCTTTAATTATAAAATAAACCATTTCACAAGTAGATGATGATTTTATATCTATAATATTAATATGACCAAATTCAGTATTGCTAATATGGTGGTCTATATTAACAACAACTTTACTTTCTTCCATGATTTTCATATTATTGGCCAATCTTTTTTTATCACCACAATCTAATGCAAAAAATAAATCAAATTTTTTTTCTTTTATATCTTCATATGTTTTTATATGTTTTGATTGTGGTAAAAAACTGAATCTCTCTGGTAAAGTTTCGTTAATAAAAACCTCTATATTTTCATATCTTTGTTTTAATGCTAACCATAAAGCAAGTATAGATCCTATACTATCTCCATCAGGATTAATATGGGAGCTTATTGCAATACTATTACTAGAAGAAATTATATCTGCTAATTTATTCATCTGTTTTATCCTCTTCGGAAGTCGGCTTGTTTTCCTCACTAACCTTTTTAATTACATTAGACATATAGATTCCTCTTTCAATAGATTCATCTAATTTAAATATTACTTCTGGAGTATACCTAGCTTTTATATTTTTACCTATTTCTCTACGTACAAATCCACTAGCTCTTGTTAAGCCTTCCATAGTTTCTTCTTTTTCCTCTTTACTTCCTAAGACACTAACAAATATGTTAACATATCTTAAATCCCTAGTAACATCTACTTCTATTATACTAGTCATAGATGAAACTCTCGGATCTTTTATTTCATTTCTAATTAAATCACTAACTATTTTTTTTATTTCTTCTGCTAGACGTTTTGTTCTAGGATATGACATTCCATCATCCCTTTCCTTCTACATTATCTTTCTATTTCACTCATTTGATATGCTTCTATAATATCTCCTTCTTTAAGGTCATTAAATTGACTTATACCTATACCACATTCATATCCAGCAGCAACTTCCCTTGCATCATCTTTAAATCTTTTTAAAGAATCAATTACTCCTTCATGAACTATTACACCATCTCTGACTAATCTAACTTGAGCATTTCTTAATATTTTGCCTTCAATTACATAGCATCCAGCAATTGTACCGATATTTGGAACTTTAAATGTAGCTCTTACTTCTGCCTTACCTAATTCTTTTTCTTCGAATTCTGGATCTAACATACCTTTCATAGCTGCCTCTATATCTTCAATCGCTTTGTAAATTACGCGATAGCTTCTTATATCAACATTTTCTTTTTTAGCTAAAGCACTAGCGTTAGTAGTTGGTCGAACATTAAATCCAATAATAATGGCATTGGATGCAGCAGCTAACATAACATCTGTCTCCGTTATACCACCTACTCCTCCATGAATAGGATTTATAGCTACTTCTTCATTTGATAGTTTTATCAGGGATTGCTTTACTGCCTCTACAGAACCTTGTACATCTGCTTTTATTATAAGATTTAAATCTTTTATCTCTCCCTCTTCCATTTGACTAAAGAGTGCATCTAAGGAAATATTTTGACTTGATATTAATTCTTTTGCTTTAATTTTATTGATTCTATTTTCCACAACAGCCTTTGCATATCTATCATTTTCCACTGCTATCATTTGATCTCCAGCTATTGGCACTTCAGATAATCCTGTAATTTCTACAGCAGTAGAAGGACCTGCTGCTTCTACTCTTTCTCCCTTATCATTCATCATAGCCCTAATTTTACCATATGCTCTTCCAATTACAACTGAGTCTCCAATTTTCAATGTTCCATTTTGAACTAGTACTGTTGCCACCGGACCCTTACCTATATCTAATTCAGCTTCTATAACAGTACCTATAGCCTTACGATTAGGATTTGCAGTAAATTCTTCCATTTCTGCAACTAATAATATCATTTCTAATAATGTATCTATATTGTCTCCATTAAGTGCAGATACAGGAACAGAAATAATATCTCCACCCCACTCTTCTATTAAAACACCATAATCTGACAATTCTTGCTTAACTCTGTCTGGATTAGCAGCAGGTTTATCCATTTTATTGATAGCTATAATAATAGGAACTTCTGCAGCCTTAGCATGGTTTATAGCTTCTATAGTTTGTGGCATAACTCCATCATCAGCAGCAACTACTAAAATAGCTATATCTGTTACTTTTGCACCTCTAGCACGCATAGATGTAAAAGCTTCGTGACCTGGTGTATCTAGAAATACTATTTTTTTATCATTTATTTTTACTTCAGATGCTCCTATATGCTGTGTAATACCTCCTGCCTCTCCAGTTGTTACTTTCGTATTACGTATAGCATCTAATAATGAGGTTTTTCCATGATCAACATGACCCATAACAGTTACTACAGGTGATCTAGGTTTTAAATCTTCTGGCTTATCAGGTAAAATTTCAATATCATCCATAATGTCTTCTATAATCTCATCTATATTATCTTCTACTAGTTCCACTTCTATTTCAAATTCACTAGCGATGATTTCTGCCACATCATAATCTATTTCTTCATTAATTGTAGCCATTACACCTAGACCCATTAATTTTGTAATTATTTCACTAACATTTTTATCCATAACTTCTGCTAGCTTTTTTACTGTTATACTACTTTCCAATTGTATCACTCGATCACCTTTACTTTCTGTATTAACATAAGAATCCTCTGTGTCTAATATATCTTCTTCAATACTCTTAGCTTTTGTAGAACTTTTCTTTTCATCTACTATTTTTATAGTCTCTTTTATTTTCTTATCTTTATCATTTAACTCTATATCTTTATTATTTACTGAGGAGTTATCTTCAGTAAATAATTCTGTAACTATATTTGCACTTTCTCTTTCTAATGTACTCATATGACTAGAAACGTCTATAGATAGCTCTTTTAATTTTTCAATTAATTCCTTATTACTAATTCCTATATCTCTTGCCAATTGGTACACTCTTATTCTGGACAAATAAGTCACCTCCTAATTATATATTACTCTACAATAATTCGTCAAAATATTTTATTAAATTTTGCGCAAAGCCTTTATCAATTATACCTATCACAGTCCTTGGGGTTTTACCAATTATATTTCCAAGTAAGTCCTTATCCTGCCAAAATCTAATAGGAATATTGCGATAAGATGCTTTATCTGTAAATTTTTTTTTAGTATTGTCAGATGCATTTTCAGCTATTATCAGTAAATGAATAGATTCTTTCTTCAAATAACTCATAGATGAATCTTCTCCTGACACTAAATTTCCTGATTTTGCAGCTAAAGTTAATAGGTTTTTAATTTTTGTGTTCATTTTCAATGAGCTCCTTCATAAGACTCTCATATACCTCTTTAGGAACATTGGATTTAAATGCTTTATTAAATGCCCTTATTTCCTTAGCTTTTTCAAAACATTCTTTAGAGTTACAAATATATGCTCCTCTACCTTGTAGTTTACCTGTAGTGTCTACACTTGTAATTCCTTGTGAGTTATGGACTACCCTTATAAGTTCTTTTTTAGATTTCATTTTATTACATCCTAGGCATTTTCTTAAAGGAATTTTTTTAGCTCTCATTTAATCACCTCAACTAACTATTAACTTGACTTTCACTTTTTATATCAATTTTCCATCCTGTTAGTTTTGCAGCTAATCTTGCATTTTGTCCTTCCTTACCAATGGCTAAAGAAAGTTGATAATCTGGCACAATTACTTTTGCTGATTTTTCTTCCATATTTACCTTACACTCTATAACTTTTGCTGGACTTAAGGAACTAGCTATGAAAATTTCTGGATCATCACTATATTTAATTATATCAATTTTTTCTCCCTTTAGTTCATCTACAATAGTCTGTACTCTTACACCTTTAGGTCCTACACAAGCTCCTACAGAATCTACGTTTGGATCCTTAGAGTCTACTGCTATTTTAGTTCTAGAACCTGCTTCTCTAGATATACTTTTTATTTCTACTGTTCCATCATGAATTTCAGGCACTTCTAATTCGAATAGACGTTTCACTAAATTAGGATGTGTTCTAGACAACAAAATTTGTGGCCCTTTAGTTGTTTTCTTAACCTCCATTATGTAGCATTTTAATCTATCCCCATGTTCATATTCTTCATTTGGAATTTGTTCATTAGGTCCTAAAATGGCTTCGGTTCTTCCCAAACTAATATAAACATTACCCCTAGAAACCCTAGAAACTTCACCAGTAATAATTTCTGATTCCCTATTTATAAAATCATCATATACTATGCCTCTTTCAGCTTCTCTAATTCTTTGTACAACTACTTGTTTAGCTGTCTGAGCAGCAATCCTTCCAAAATTTCTAGGTGTAACTTTACTTTCAAAAACATCACCTATATCATAATTCAAGTTAGATTTTTTTGCATCATCTATATGAATTTCTAGTAAATCATCTTTTACATCATCTGTTATTGTTTTTTGACTGTATACATTAACATCACCTGTTTTTTGATTAATTTCAACTCTCACATTTTGCGCAGAGCCAAAGTTTCTTTTATAGCTTGAAATCAAAGCTGCTTCTACAGCTTCTATTAAAATATCCTTTGAGACACCCTTATCTTTTTCTATTTGTTCAAGAGCCTCTGTAAACTCAACATTCATCCTTATAAACCTCCCTAAAATTTGATGGCTAATCTTGTTAAAGCGACCTTTTCTTTTGGTAACTCTACTAATCCAATATTAGCTACATTGAGTTTAATTAAATTATCTTCCAATCCGATAAGTTCACCTTCTATAACCTTATTCCCATCCAATGCTTCATACAACCTAACTTCTACCATTTCACCTTTAAAACGAATAAAATCTTTTTCTTTTTTTAAAGGTCTATCTAATCCTGGTGATGATACTTCTAAAAAATAATTTTCCTTTATAGGATCTGTTTTATCTAATTCAGCACTTAATTGTTCGCTTACTTTTTGACAATCATCCAATGTGATTCCACCAGGCTTATCTATATATAGTCTTAAATACCAATGAACACCTTCTTTTTTATATTCTATATCTACTAATTCAAATTCTTCTTTTTCTATAATAGGAATTGCTAATTTTTCAGCAATTTTTTCAACCCGATTCCTTGCCATTATATACCTCCAATATTAAGCTTAATTATATTTTCAATTATAGTTTTTCTTGTTTTTTCTAAGTTTATACTATTATAACCCTAGTATACAATAGAAAGAGTGGGAACTCCCCCCACTCTTTCAATTATAACATATATTATTTACTAAAGTATAACACATATGGTAGTATCACGCAAGCGAGAAGAGAGAGAGTTGATTCGTTTCAGGCAAGTCGTTTATACAACCATGATTAATTAGTGTTTCTATAACAGTTTTTGTAACTTTAGTTCTAGTTCTTAAATCTTGTATTGATATAAATTCTCCATTATCTCTAGCTTCCATTATGTTCCTTGCAGCATTTTGACCTACTCCTTGTAAACCCTGCAGGGGTGGTAATAATTTTCCATTAAAGACCTTGAATTTATCTGCATCTGAATTATATAAATCAACAGGCAATATTTCAATTCCCCTACAATACATTTCTAATGCTACCTCTAGTACAGTTAAATAATTTCTTTCTTTAGCTGTAGTATCATTTCCCATAGATTCTAATTTTTTAATCTTATTTCGAATAAGTTCTTTACCTCCCAGTATCAATTCCGCATCAAAATCATCTACCTTTATTGTAAAGTAAGTAGCATAAAACGCTTGAGGGTAATGAACTTTGAAATATGCTATTCTAAAGGACATCATAACATAAGCTACTGCATGAGCCTTAGGAAACATATATTTAATTTTGTTACAAGAATCTATATACCATTGTGGCACATTATGTTTTCTCATTTTCTGCTCATCTTCAGAAGTTAAGCCTTTACCCTTTCTTACATTTTCCATGATTGTAAAAGACATTTCCGGAGGCAAACCTTTTAAAATTAAATAATTCATAATATCATCTCTAGTAGAAATAACATCCTTTAATTCTGCATGATTAGCTCTAACTAAATCCTGAGCATTATTAAGCCATACATCTGTACCATGTGATAATCCACTTATACGGACTAATTCAGCAAAAGTTTTAGGTTGTGTATCTACTAACATCTGTCTAACAAATTTCGTACCAAATTCTGGTATCCCTAAGGATCCAACTTCACAGTCTATTTCATCAGAATCTATTCCTAAAGGTTTGGTACTAGTGAATATATCCATTGTTTCCTGATTATCTAAAGATATACTTTGGGCATTAATATTAGTTAAATCTTCAAGCATTTTTATAATAGTAGGTACATCATGACCTAATATATCTAATTTTAATAATCTTCCACTAATAGAGTTATAATCAAAATGAGTTGTAATTACTCCTGATTTCGAATCATTTGCAGGGTATTGTATAGGAGTAAATTTATATATATCATAAGTAGAAGGTACAATCATAACCCCACCTGGATGTTGGCCTGATGTTCTCCTTACTCCTGTACATCCAATAGTCAATCTGTTTATTTCCGCCATATTATAATGGCATTCCTTTTCTTCTATATATTTACGTACAAATCCGTAAGCTGTTTTATTTGCTATTGTTCCTATAGTTCCAGCACGAAATACTTTGCCTTCTCCAAAGAGTTCTTCCGTATATTTATGTGCTTCACTTTGATATTCACTAGCAAAGTTCAAATCAATGTCCGGCTCTTTATCACCTTCAAAGCCAAGAAATACTTCGAATGGTATATCATGACCATCTTTATTCAGCACTTCACCACATTCAGGACAATTTTTATCTGGCAAATCAGCTCCAGAACCATAGGACCCATCTACTATAAAGTCAGAATACTTACACCCTGGACATACATAATGTGGTGGTAAGGGATTCACTTCAGTTATATCACTCATAGTTGCTGCAAAAGAAGAACCTACAGACCCTCTTGATCCTACCAAATATCCATCCTCTAAAGACTTTGCGACTAATTTATGAGCTATAATATACATAACAGCATATCCATTACCAATTATAGAATTTAGTTCTTTATCTAATCTATTCTTAACAATCTCAGGTATATCATTACCATAAATTTCTTTAGCTTTCTTATAACACATAGTGTTTAGTTCTTCTTCTGAACCTTCTATTTCCGGTGAAAATGTTCCATCAGGAATTGGCATTAAATCATCAACCTCGTCACTGATCTTGTTCGGATTATCTATAACTACCTCTATAGATTTTTCCTCTCCTAAGTATGAAAACTCTTCAAGCATTTCATCTGTAGTTTTAAAATATAAGGGCATCTGATTGTCTGCATCTGAAAAACCTTGTCCTGTTAATAATATTTGTCTGAAAATACTATCTTTAGAATCTAAAAAATGAACATCACCAGTAGCTACAACTGGCTTTTGTAATTTTTCACCTAAGTCAACTATTTTTTTATTTATTCCCTTTAATTGCTCTTCATCCTTAATAATAGCTTTTTCTATTAAAAATGAATTATTTGCTAGGGGCTGTATTTCTAAGTAATCATAATAAGCAGCGGTATCTTCTATTTGCTTGCCAGTTTTATTCGATAATATACTTTGGAACAACTCCCCTGATTCACAGGCAGTTCCTAGTATGAGTCCTTCTCTGTACTTATTTAATAAACTTTTAGGTATTCTAGGTCTCTTATAAAAATAATTTAAATGGGATTCAGAAACAATTTTATATAGATTTTCTAAGCCCTTTTGATTTTTAGCTAGTATAACAATGTGATATGTATTTAGCTTTTTAAAATCAGTTTTTTTATTTAATTGATTATTAATATCTTTTAATGATACTATGCCTTCTTCTTTCATCATTTCAATGAATTTAATAAATATTTCAGCTGTAGCTTTAGCATCATCTAAAGCCCTATGATGATTTAATAAAGGTATATTAAGTTCTTTAGCAACTATATTTAATCTATGTCTTTTAAGATCCGGCAAAAGAACACGAGCTAACTTTAATGTATCAACTACTGGGTTTATAAATGTATTGTTGATTTTTTTTATATTTTCCCTAATAAAGCCTAAATCAAAATCTGAATTATGAGCAACTACTGGACTATCTCCAACGAATTTTAAAAATTCAGGAAGGACAGTTTCTATAGTTGCTTTATTTTCTACCATGCTATTGGTTATACCTGTAAGTTCTGTGATTTTTGGAGAAATATCCTTTTCTGGATTTACTAATGTAGAGTAACTGTCTATAATCTTAGCATTTTTTACTTTAACTGCCCCTATTTCTGTGATTCTATCATTTTTACTTGATAGTCCAGTGGTCTCTATGTCAAATATGACAAACTCTTCATCTAGTAAATGTCTATCCGCTCCCTCTACTAGATCAGCTTCATCGTCTACCAGGTATCCTTCCAACCCGTATATTACTTTGACACCATATTCTTTACTAGCCTCCATAGCTTCAGGAAAAGCCTGTACTACCCCATGATCTGTTAGGGCTATAGCTTTATGTCCCCACTTGGATGCTTGTTTGATATAGTCGCTTATTGTGCTTATTCCGTCCATGGCAGACATTTGTGTGTGTAGATGAAGTTCAATTCTTTTATCTTGACTTAGATCTTTTTTTTCAAGTTTATTTATCCTTAAAATATCCTTTATCATAATTACATTTTCTTTTATATAATTATCATATGCCACATCTCCCCTAAGTCTAACTGACATACCTTCTTCTAGTATTTTATCTAATTCAAAAGTTTTGTTTTTTCTTTCAAATATTTTAGCAGTAATGGAGCTTGTATAATCTGTAATATGTAAAATTCCAAGTTTACCACCATTTCTTAATTCTTTTATTTCCATACTAAATATTTCACCTTCAATTATAACTGTACTTAAGTCAAGGTTAATATCGTAAATTTTAATAGTATGACCAGAAAAATTTTTACCGACTAAAACAGGTGAAGATGAGTTTGAATTAAATGAAGGAGAGTTTTTGTTTGATCCATAGGAATTTTGTCTATTATTGTTCAAGTTTTCTTTATTTATTTGGCTGACTATTTCTAGCTTTTGTTTTTCTTTGTTTGACTTGTAATCTTCTCTAGTCTCTAGTAAATTTTCATTTGTTATAATATTACAATCAATTGATTCATTAAATTGTTTTAAAAAATAATTTTCAATTTGCTTGGATACATTTCTTTCCTTCATTGTTTTTCTAATAATATTGGAGTTAATTGTAAGTATCAAATTTGAATTTTCAAGTTCTTTACCAATAGATTCTTTCATTGTTTTAAAAGATGGTAAATTTTTTTCTAAAATATAAAGTAAATTTTCCCAATTCATATTTATTAACTCTTCTAAAGAGGAATATTCTAAATCATATACAAAAGAAATATCTGTAGTAAAGTGTAA
>CAYLXY010000053.1:0-9476 GCA_964387405.1 uncultured Clostridiaceae bacterium | reverse complement strand
AGGAAATAAAGATGTTTTTTCAAAGAAAAACTAATAAAAATAATTATAATTCATATGAGGAACTAAATCCTTCTATGGAGTTTACACATTCTATGGATTTTGTCCAACAAGCTTTAGATTATGAAAAAAATAGAAAAGACAAAATTATTATTTTAGATTTTTTACTAAACGTAATAAAAAAAGATCTCCAATATGATATATTAACTACAATTTTATATAATGATGAATATTTTTCAAAAAGGATAATAACAATATTTCCTATATACTACTATGATGAAGAGGGTAATAAACTTAGAACATATCCTGAAGAAAAAACATATAGAAGCGTTGATTTATCTAAAGATTGTGTTTTAGTAATGGCTTGGCAGAGAGAACGTTTACGAAACACTATTAAAAATATTTACAAAAACAAATTTGAATATCATAGTTCAAATCATTTGGCTTATTATTTTACCCATGTTGACATATGCTATGCTTACAATGGTCTTCATTCAATTACATCGGGCATAGGGCATCAAAAAGGATTTATAGAAGCCGTTGAATGTGATATAAGTAAATTATTTAGCCATATCCATACAGATGGGAAAGTTTGGTACAACAGTCATAATAACAATAAACTGGATGATGTTTTTGACTTTCGAATAGCTATTTTATACGAAACAGCAAAAATCAAATATAATCTTTTAGATTACAGTCTATAATAGGCTGTTTTTTTATTTTCTAAATACAAATGAAAGCAGGTGTTTCAAATAATATTAGAAGAAAAAATAAACCATTTAAAAGAAAAACTTAACCTTGCAGTTATAGATACTGAACTAACTAGTGAGGAAATAGTAGATTTAAGTCAGCAGTTAGATAAGTTGATAGTTTTAGAATGTAGAGAAAGGTTAGAAAAATAGAATTGTTTATAAATAAAAATCTATCTTAAAAAACCTTTAAAAACAAATAAAAGTTGGTGATAAATTGAAAATATTATTCGCACTTAACGAAGACCTAGACCATAGTTTAGAAACAAGAATTTTAAATGAATATAAAGAACAAAATGGATACGGATTTGAATTTGATAAAGCAACTAGCTTAAATGAAGCCGCAGAAAAACTAGAAAATAACTATAGAACATATGACTTACTAGTATTAAATGAAGAATTAGAAATTAACAATCCAATTACATTAGAAAAATTAAAGCGAATTAAAAATATTTCTAAGGAAATGAGGATTATATTAATTTTTAATAAGGAAAATAAAAACGATGATTTCATAAAAACATTATACACTTTAGAAATTGACTTCATTTCTTCTGAAGAAGTAACCATGGAGAAAATTATAGGCTTAATTATGGATAAGGATATATTACAAGTAATAGATAAGGAAAATCAAAAAGAAATTACTTCATTGAAAAATAAATTTAAAGAAATAAGTATTGATTTTAACAAATTTTCATTTAAAGATCAAAGTGTTTTTAAAAGTAAAACATTGCCAAATACCAATAAAGTACATAAAAATTTAACAATAGGGATAGGTGGAGTAAGCAATGGTTCTGGCACTACACATACAACATTAGGACTTGCGTCTTATTTAAGGAAAATAAAAAACAAAGTAGCTATAGTAGAGTTTAACAATAAACCTCAACTAAGTAGATTAATAGCTTATTCAAACATACAAAACAAAGATTATTTCTCCATAAACAAGTTAGATATTTATTTTCAAAAACACATACAACAAGATTCTAACAGTTTTAATCAAATGATTTTAAAGTTAAAATCTGATGATTATGACTACATAATCATTGATTTTGGTGAACTTAAAAGCCTTAACAATGAAGGAATATCAAAAAACAATATTAGTTATAATGAATTATGTAAATCTGATTATCAAATACTTTGCTTAAATGGTTCTTCCTGGAAGTGGGAGGATATTAACTTTTTTAGATGTGATAATTTTGCGGAAGTAGAACCTTACATAAACAATTGGATATTAACAATAAGTTTAGTTACTAACCACTTCTTTAGAGATATAAAAAAAGAAATTGAAAACATTACAGTTTTAAAGAATATAAAAAAAGCACCATTATATCTAAACCCTTTTAATATAAGTGAAGAAAACAATGAATATTTTAAAGAATTAATTAAGCATATTATTTCTTAAACTTCAAAAACAAAGGAAGGAATAAATAAATGAAAAAAAAGAGATTTAAAAGCACAGGAATATTATTTATTATTATAGCTGTTGTTTGTAGTCTTGTAGCTGTAGGTATAGCCTATGTGTCTATGAATAAAATCACAAGAAAAGCACCAATGCTTATAGCAAAAGAATATGTAGTAGCAGGAGACCCACTTACAAAAGAAAAGTTTGACGTTGTTCATATACCTGTAGGTGGAATACCACAAGATGCTATACATCCTGATGTTGATTTAAGTAAGTTTGTTGCAACAAAAGATATGGGAGAAAAAGA
Source organism: uncultured Clostridiaceae bacterium (assembly GCA_964387405.1). GTDB lineage: Bacteria > Bacillota > Clostridia > Peptostreptococcales > Natronincolaceae > JAAZJW01. The sequence continues at coordinate 7,024 of CAYLXY010000053.1, read as the reverse complement.
TGTTTTGAGATATGAAAACGTAGCAGATTTAGATAAAAATGATTTACCTATTTTATCTACAAGACTTAGGGCTATCGATAAGGATGCCCTTGATAATGAAAAATATAGCAGTGAAAAATTAGAAAATTTAAGAGCCGCTGAAATTCCTATTGAATCTATTGTAGGAATGTTGGATGGAATGAAGACAGGGGATAAAATAGCTGTAACATCAGTATTTATCGAAGAAACTAAAGATGCTGAAAAAGTAAGAAGAACAGAAACAATATTTGATTATATCCATGTTTTGGGGATTAAACCTCCTGGAGATAACTTTAAGGGTAGTCTTGTAATTGCTCTAAGTCAAAAACAATTCGAAGCTTTAGCTTTAGCTAGAGAAAAAGGCAAATTTTATATTGCCTTGATGGCTATGGGAGCTAATGCACCAGAAGGACATCCAGAAATATTGAGTGAATTATATGTAGAAATGCTTGAAAAGCCAGAGAACACACCTGTTTTTAATGTTATTGATTCTCCTGATATAGATGATAGTGAGAATTAGGAAAGGAGATGAATTATGTACAAACAATCTAATACAGTGAATATTATAGTAGCTGATTATGATAACCATAGACTTATGGACACCTTCTCCAAACTACAAAATAGCAATCCTATGATACGAGTTGTTGCTATTTGCCAAAGCGGAAAGGATCTTATAGACAGAGCATCTACTATGAAAGATGTGGATGCTGTTTTATTGGATTTTAATTTAATTGACATGACTGCTATTGAAGTGGCAAAAGAGCTTAAAGAATATTCTCCTGGTACTGAGGTTTTTACAATATCTGATATTATGTCGGCAGAATTTATATTTAATGCTAAAAATCAAGGAATTGCTGAAATTTTCAAAAGAGAAGGACTAGTACACAGAGAAATTGCAGATAGGATAGTTGATTATGTAATTTCTAAAAGACAAGAGTATGAAGAATTAGCAGATGAACATGGGGCAATAGAAAAAGGAACTAAAAACACTAAAATAGTAAAAGAATATATAACTAAAACAATTTCACAGTCAGTTATTCTTACATACAATATGAAAGGTGGAGTGGGTAAGAGTACAATAGCAGCCAATCTTGCTGTAGCCATTAAACTTTCACCTTATTATAGTGGTAAAAGAGTAGCTTTAGTAGACTTCGATTGTGGTGGGGCTAATATTAGTACTATTTGTAATATACCTGATATTGATACAGTTAGTAGAAACCTTGCTGCATGGGACAATATAGATCCTCAATATACAAGTCCTGAAGAAGTAGATAGCTTATTAATTCCTGGACCCCATGGAATTATGGTTGCCCCTGCTCCTATGAATATGAATGTTGCCGGTAGAGTTAGTTACGATATTGCTAATAATGTTTTAACAACTCTTAAAAAATACTTTGATGTAATTATTATAGATGGTGCTCCAAACTTAAGTCCTCTTATTGATGCTGCCCTAGAACATGCTACAAAAATACTTCTAATAGCTAATCCTGAAGGGCAAGCGGTTAAGCAATTAGTAAGAATTGTACAAACACTAGAAACCATTACAGACAATAGTGATAGAGATATGAGTAATATTATTGATAAAATGTTTGTTGTTTTAAATAACGCACAAAAACCTAGTGAATGGGATTTAAAACCTAACGAAGTTGCTAGAACTATCCAAAGACCACTTTTAAGGGAAATACCTAATGACGATGCTGTAAAGAAAGCTCTTCATGGGAATTCAAACAAGCAAGCTGTTGAACTTGAGCCAGAAAGTGACTTTGCTGTTGCTATTAAAAAACTCGCAAACGATCTTTGTGGAGCTTATCCCGAAGGTGTAGAAAAAGAAGATATTAAAAAGTCGAAGAAAAAGTCTAAAGCTAATTCTAAGAAAAAACGGTTTTTAGGATTATTTTGAGGTAAAGCCTAGGGGAGTGAGTTAATTGATTTTTAAAAATATTGAAGATGAAAACAGAAAAAAAGATATTGGCGAAGAAAAAACCTATAAAAGAATTATTGACTATATTCCTGAAATAGACCAAGTGGAAGAATTAACTAATGAAGAATACCAAGAATTAAAAAAAATAGTACAATCAGAAGTTATGGAAAAGGTAAATGCTGAACTATTAGGAAAATATCGTGATATAGAGGCGAAAGAGGCAATTAAAAGGCAGGTTATACAGACTATACAAAGAATTAAACCCAACATTCCTTATAAAAAAGTAGTTATACTTGCAGATAAAATGTCAACTGAAATATCAGGATATGGTCCACTTGATAAATATTTGGGTAATTCTGATATTACAGAAATAATGATTGAAAAAGGTGGAAATATAACAATTGAGAAAGATGGAACTCTTTATGAAACAGGAGAAAAATTTATTTCGGAAGAGGATCTTTATTTAGTAATAGAAAGAATATTAAGCCCAATAGGAAGAAGTTTAAACTGGGCTGAGCCAACAGTTAATGCCCGACTTCCAGATGGTTCAAGGGTAGCAGCTACTCATTCTAGAGTTGCTGTAGACGGACATGAATTGACAATTAGGAAATTTAAACCTGATGTTACAATAGAAGACCTAATAAGATATGGTGCATTAAATGAGAAAATAAAAGAAGCTCTTGTAAAATGTGTTAAAGCGAGATTAAGTATTGTCATTAGTGGCGGAACAGGTGCTGGAAAATCAACGTGGATGAATTCATTATCAAGATTTATTGATCCGAATTTATCGATTATAACTATAGAAGATCCATGTGAATTACAATTTGTGCATCCGCACGTTAGAAGATGGGAAGCACAACCGCCAAATATCGAAGGGAAAGGTGAAGTAACTATAGGGCACTTGGTTAAACATGCTCTGCGTAATCGTCCTGATATTATTATTGTAGGTGAGGTAAGAGGGCAAGAATGTTATGATTTTGCTAGAGCTAATGCTACTGGCCATAAAGGATCTATGACAACAATCCATGCTGATGATGAAGAAGAAGCAGCGGATACTCTAGTAGGTCTTACTACATCGGCAAGAGTTTTTGATCAAAGAATGGCTGCATCTTATCTATCTAAGGGTGTTGATTTAATAATTCAACTTCAACGTATGCAAGATAGAAGTAGAAAATTGGTAGGTATTAGTGAGGTAATAGGAGCTAAAGATGGAGAATTATTAACGAGAAAGTTAATAGAATTTGAAGATAGGTATGATGGAAAAAAGGTGTTTGGAGAATGGAAGGTAGTTAATGAAAATTTTAGTAGGGCTGATAAAATAAGAGAGGCAGGTTTAGAATGGGATGGATGGTTGTAAATCCAAAGAATATGAAAAAATGAGAAACAGTATTGATACAATAAAATTTAAGATTAATTTCTAATATTCATATCATAACACAATATTTAATTACTGAAAGATGGTGATACAACTTGAATACTTCCGCACTAGCTATTTCTCTTTTATCTGGCATAGTAGTTTTATCTATATTTTTGGCAATTAAGAATATTAATAAAAAAGAGATACGCTCTAGCAAATTTGTTCCTTATTATGATCATGAGGAAGAAAATAAATATAAAAGATATGAACAAATAATTAAAAAGAGTAAAGTACCTATAAAAACAGCCTTAACTTTAATAGTTTTGGGTGGTGTTGTTATAGGTATTATCACTTATGTTATAGTAGGTGTTATTTGGATAGCACTTTTATCTTTTCTAGGTGGCTTTTTAATCCCTAGTTGGTGGTATAAGTGGCACATAGAATCAAATAAAAAGGTAATGCTTAAACAAATGGAACAGGCAAGTGAGATTATAGCTGCTGTAATTAAAACAGGTAGTAGTTTACCAGAAGCTTTTGAAAGAGCAGCTAAGGAAATAAGAGAACCTTTGCGTTCGGAGTTGGTTAGAACAGCTACACAAATAAGAATAGGAGTGTCTAGTTCAACTGCTTTCATAGAATTTGCACAAAGAGTAGACATACCGGAAATGACAGTAGTTAGTATAGCAATAGATTTGCAGGAGACAGGAATGGCAATTAATATACCAGCTTTATTTAATCAACTTCAATCAGATATTCGTCATAAAATGCAATTTAAAAAGAGCGTAGAATCACTGACATCTGAAATGAGAATGGCAGGAATAATAGTAGCTATTGTTCCTTTTGCAACAGTTGGCATGATGCGTTTATTTGCTCCTGAATTTGTAAGTCCTTTGTTTGATAATATAGTAGGATTATCTATATTTGGATTATGTGTAGGACTTATTTTATTCGGAGTTAAGTGGATGTTTAGTATAGCTAAGTTAGAAGATGCGTAAAGAAAGGAGTTAATACTTTGATTTATTATCCCATAATATTATGGTTAGTTTTCTTGGGAATTTTCTTTTTATTTATAGGATTCAATCTTCTTACTAAAAAACAAAAGTCTCCTATATATAAAATACTTTATGAAAGAAAAAGTATATATGATTTTGCACATAAGGTCGGTCCTATAATTTCACCCTATATACCTGCTGGAAAGCAAATGGATTTATCTAATAAGCTTGTATATGCAAATTATCCTTTAGGACTTAAGACTGAAAGTTTCATAGGTTTGCAAGTAGTAATTGTTTTGATTACTGTTATAGTAGGTTTGGTATTAACAAGTTTCGGTTTACCTTCATTTATTGTTATTGTTTTAGTGCCTATAGCTTATGCAATGCCCAATGCTCTACTTAATGAAAAGGTTGAAAAAAGACAGAAAGTAGTCAGAAGAGATCTTCCTTCTATGGTAGGACTTCTTGCTACATCCGTTAAAGCTGGTGTAGAACTTGGTCCAGCTTTTGAAATTATAAGCATGAATATTCCAGATGTTTTAGGAGATGAACTTAGAAAAACTATGAAGGAAATAGCAACAGGTTCTCAAAGGTCTAAAGCTTTTAAGAAAATGTCTGAAAGATTAGGGGTAAATAGTTTAGATAGGTTTATAGAAACTATTAATACAGCAGAAGAAAGGGGTGGTATGAACGTAAGTCAGGTACTAGAAGATTTTACAGATGATATTAGAATTATGCAAAAACTGAATATGGAAGAAAAGGCAAGAAAATTACCTACTAAAATGTTGCTACCTATATTCACTTGTGTCTTTATTCCTATGTTAGTAATGCTTTTAACCCCTGTAGTATTTACATTAACTGAAGTTATGTAGTCTTTTTAGTTTAAAGGTTTTACTGGTTTTAGTTTTTATTTTACTTATAGTTACAAAGAGAGGGCTGTATAAAACAAGGAGGAATTAAAATGTTGAAAAATGCAATTGAAGATTTAAAAAGATTTCATAATAATGAAGACGGTGACATAGTGCAAACAGCTATTATAATTGGTATATTTGCTGTGTTAGCTATTGGTGCTTTAGTCTTTTTAGGACCAAAAGTTAAAGCTATGTTCGATAGAGCTGGGGAGTCTTTAGATGAAGGTGCTGGATTTACTTATTAATAACTTTTGTTTGGCTAAATAAGCAAGAAATATTGAAATACGATTAATAGATATGATATTATAGGAACAAGGTAATCGAAAAAGCAGGATGTGGTTGCCACCTTACTTCAGATGAAGAGAGGTGATGTGATGAGTATATACGAAACGATGTATTTAGTTTTTACATTTGGTATACTACTTATATCACTTATCTCCTATTTAGATAGAGATAAAAAATAATCACTCCTGCTCGCAACAGGGTGATTATAAGAATAACTTGATTTAGTTGTTTAAGGCAATCACGTTTTTGCAGTTTCGATTACCTTATTAATATTATATCACAATGAACTGTAAAGTAAACAATAGCCAGTAAAATACTATTAACAAGAACTCTTTTATCTAGGGTTCTTTTTTAATACATAATTATCAAAGGAGATGAAATGGAAAATATCAATAAGAATAAAAAAATAGTAATAGATAAAGCAGTAGATAATAACTTTGCCAATGATCTTATGTTTACCATATCAATTTGTTTGCATGAGGGAGGGAAAATAATTATTTTTAAAAGAAACAATATTGTTGAAATTTACAATGAAGACATGTATCTTTCTCTTAAAAAAGAGGAATTAAGAAATGAATATTTTTTTTCAAAAAGGGGAGATATTATATCAGAACCTTTATATATTAGTGAGTATATGAAGGAATTAAATAATAATAGCATCACAGATGAATTAATATTAAATACTACAAACAAAATTATTGAGGATATTAAAAAAAGAGCTAATATTTACATTGATATGTCCCCTGACATTAAATATTTAGACTCTTTTAAAATCAAACCTTTTGAAATGTTTTTAGATGTTATAAGGGGAATAATATTACTTCTTCTACTGGCTGGATTTAATATTGCCTTAATATATTTAGCACGACCGATATTTAAAAAGTTTATTTATTGGATATTATTTTGAAAGTTATTTCATAAAATTGCACTAATTTCAATGGAAGTTTAAGAGTTTCATATAAATATCGCTCATTAGACATCTTGCAACTAATAATTTTAATCCTACTAGATTTTTCCATTTCTTCTAATCGTTTTTTTATAACAGTGTGCGTTTTAACATAAAAGGTTTTAGTAAAATATTTGGGTTTAGATAGTTCATTTAAAAGATCTATTAATTCCAAATAAAAATATTTATCCCATTTTTGTTTAGACTTGTTATGATACTTGCGAATAATTCGATAAGAAGTAAAACTAATAACCGCATTAACTTTTATAGGCTCATTTGAAACTAAAATACTTTTTTGAATTAGAAAGAGAGTATTGATACGTTTGTACTGTGGTAATATCCAAAATATTACATCTAGATAAATGCCAATAATAAATATAAAAATAAAAAAGCCAATTATTAGAGAAAAAAATAAAGTGAAAGACGAATATAAAAATTCAAGTAAAATTATAATTGTTTTAAATATGACATTAGACATGGGAAATACTCCTTTTTTAGTATTTCTATATATATTTAACGATTAATAATTTTTATGTTTCTATAAAGTAATATATTAATCACTATTGTATTTAAATAAAAATACGCTGTCAATGT
>CAYLXY010000052.1:0-9591 GCA_964387405.1 uncultured Clostridiaceae bacterium | reverse complement strand
ACAATATTATCAAATATTTTATGTCCTTGGGAGTTTAAAATATATTTTATATGATTTGTTATTAAATTAGCTATATCCTCTACATATTTTTCATACTTGCCTGAAAAATTTATTAAAATTAAATTTGAAAAAGGTGGATAATAAAACGCTTTTCTAATAAGCAATTCCTCTTCAATAAACTTTTTATAATCATGCTTTTGTGAAGCTACAATACTATAATGATTTGGTTCATAGGTCTGTAAAATCACCCTACCTTCTTCTAGTCCCCTTCCAGATCTACCAGCCACTTGGGTAACTAACTGAAAAGTCCGTTCTGCTGACCTAAAATCTGGTAAGTTTAAAATTGAATCCGCTAAAACAATACCAACAAGAGTAACATTAGGAAAATCTAAACCTTTTGAAATCATCTGGGTTCCTATAAGAATATCTACTTTTCGTTTTCTAAAGCTTTCAAGTATTCTTTCGTGGGAACCTTTTCGACTAGTTGTATCCATATCCATCCGTTCTATCCTTGCAGTGGGAAGATAGGATCTAACTAAGTCCTCAACTTTTTGAGTACCAGTTCCTAGGTGTTTTATATCCTCACTATGACAACTAGGACATACAGTAGGTACTTTTCTAATTTGTCCACAATAGTGGCATTTAAGCATTGTACCAACCTTATGGAAGGTCATACTTATGTCACAATGACTACATTTTTCAACATGACCACAAGCCTTGCAAGATAAAAAACTGGAATATCCTCTACGATTTAAAAATAAAATAGTCTGCTTACCTTCTTTTATATTTTCTTCCATAGCATTTATTAATTGATAGCTAAATATCCCTTTATTTCCCAACTCCAATTCTTCTCCCATATTAACTACTTCCACATTAGGTAGTTCTGCATTTACAGCTCTCTTTGTTAAACTAATTAAGTTTATTTCACCATTTAAAGCTTTATAATAATTCTCTATAGATGGTGTAGCAGAACCTAGTACTAATACAGCATTCTCTAATTGTCTACGATAATCAGCAATATCTATAGCATGATACCGTGGTGATTGTTCAGATTTATATGTGTATTCATGTTCCTCATCTATAATAATTATTCCTAGATTTTTAAGTGGTGCAAAAATAGCAGACCTAGCCCCAATTACAATATCAACTTCATTATTTTCAATTCTTCTCCACTCATCATATCTTTCACCGTCAGATAAACCACTATGAAGAACAGCTATTTTCTCTTGAAACCTACCCATAAACCTAGCTACAGTCTGAGGTGTAAGAGATATCTCAGGCACTAATATAATTCCTTGTTTACCTTTTTTTATTACTTTTTCTATAAGTTGTAGATAGATTTCAGTTTTACCACTACCTGTAATACCATGTATTAAATAGCTATTATCTATATTATTTTCTATAGAATTACTTATTTTTTCTATTGCTGTTTCCTGTTCATTATTGGGAATAAGTTTTGGAAAATCTGCAAAATTTTTATTAGCAAATGGATCTCTTTTTACTTCTAAATTTACAAATTTTACATACCCCTTTTTCTCTAAACTATTCAAAGTTCCTTTACTTGTATCTGCTTTATTTAGAAGTTCTCTAACACTACATTTTTTATGTTCTTTTAATATTTCTAAACAAAGTTTTTGTTTTGGAGCATTACTTAATAAACTTATAACTTCATCCCAGTTCTTGTCTTCCACATCTATATGTGCATACTGTTCTATCTTTATCTTTACCTTACTATTGAACTCATATTTTATATCTATTATGTTTTTTTCAAGAAGAATTTTTATTACATCGTTAATCGTCTTATAGTCCACATGTTGTGTCAACAGATCTAGATATACTTTACCATCTAATTCTTCTAATACATCAAGTACACTTCTAACTTTTCGCTGACTAGTTGGAATTAATTGTTCCCAATCAATATTTAACAGTGTAATTAATTTTCTTTCTTTTTTAATCATACCTCTAGGTATTAAACAATGTATAGCCTCTATATATTTACATAAGTACTGATTCTTCATCCAAACTACTAATCTCAATTGATTCTCCGATAATATAGGCTTTTCATCTATAAGAGCCAATACTTTTTTTAGCTTTATATTTTTCTTTGGTGAATCACTTACATTAAATATATAAGCTTCCAGCCTTTGATTCCCTCTACCAAAGGGAACTATTACACGCATTCCTAAAGATACTTTATTATATAAATGAGTAGGGACTTTATAATCAAATAACTTATCTGTCTGATAGCTACTATTATTTACTATAACCTGTACTATTTTTAATTGGTCTTTCAATCCCCCACCCCCTAAAATAAGGAAAGTAAAAAGGACTATATAAGCCCTTTTTTATTATAAGCTATTTCATAAAATCTTTTGCTTTATCTAAAACAGAATCTGCAATATTTAATTTACTAGATTTCTCTATTTTTTGTATATTATCATATTTATCTATTATAGTAACAATGTTTGTATCAGCTCCAAAGCCAGCACCTTCCTCAGTTATATCATTTGCTACAATAAAATCTAAGTTTTTTCTTAAAACTTTGCTTTTAGCATTTTCAATAAGATTATCACTTTCTGCAGCAAATCCAATCAATATTATATCTTCTTTTATTTTTCCGAGCTTTTGTAAAATATCAGGGTTTCTAACTAAAGTTAGATTTAAATCCCCTTCACTTTTCTTTATTTTTCCTTTAGACACAGTTTCTAATCTATAATCTGCAACAGCAGCAGTTTTAATAATAATATTTTGATTTTTATAATTATCCATTACTGCCTTATGCATTTCTAAAGTAGTATTTATTTTAATCAATTTAACTCCCTTAGGTGGTGAAAGATTTGTAGGTCCACTTACAAGAGTTACTTCTGCACCTCTTTTACTTGCAGCCTTTGCAATAGAATATCCCATTTTACCTGTTGAATAATTACTAATAAAACGAACAGGATCTATAGGTTCTCTAGTTGGTCCTGCTGTTATTAAAATTTTTTGCCCTTTTAAATCTTGACTTGCTTTAAGTACATTTAATGTAGAGTCTATGATTTTATTTACATCAGCTAACTTACCCACTCCAATATCTCCACATGCTAAACGACCAGAGCCTGGCTCAACAAATTCATAACCTAATGAAATTAACTTTTTTATATTCTCTTCTACTATTTGATTTTCATACATTTTTGTATTCATAGCTGGTGCAAAAATAATCTTTGCAGTAGAAGCCATAATCGTAGTAGAAAGCATATCATCTGCAATGCCATTAGCAACTTTTCCAATAATATTAGCAGTTGCAGGTGCTATCAATAAAACATCAGCCTTTTGAGCCAAGGAAATATGTTCAATATCCCAATATCTAGGCGTATCAAATGTATTTATAATTACTGGATTTTGACTTAAGGCTTGAAAGGTATTAGGATTGATCATTTCAGTTGCAGACTTAGTCATAATAACATCTACATTTGCATTAAGTTTTTTAAAATTACTTACAATATCACATGCTTTATATGCTGCTATTCCACCTGTTACACCAAGAAGAATATTTGTATTTTTTAACAAATCATCACCCTCTTAATCCGATTCTTCCCCTGTTGAATACTTTATTTTACCTTCAAATATTTCTTGAGTCGCAATTGACACTGGCTTTTTAGAGGAAGGCTCAACCTTTACTCCCTCTCCGTCTATTATTTGCCTTGCTCTCTGTGCTGTAACTACAACTAAAGTATATCTACTTTCTACTTTATCTAATAATTCATTTATTGATGGATATAACATTTTATCATCTCCTATTAAAATTTTGATAATATTTCTTCTTGATTTCTTAAAACTCTACACTTTTCAGCTCTTATAATAGATTCAATACTTTCTGTAGCTTTACATATACTATCATTAATAATAGCATAATCATATTTTATTACTTGTCTTATTTCAGATACAGCTTCTCCATAACGTTTCTCAATATCTGATTCACTTTCTGTTCCTCTACCAATTATTCTACTTTTTAATTCTTTTAATGAAGGAGGTAGAATAAAAACAAATGCTGCATCTTTAAACTTTTCTTTTATTTGTAAAGCTCCAGCAATATCTATCTCTAATAAAACATCATTACCACTTTCTAAATTGTTCATAACATACTCTTTTGGTGTTCCATAATAATTATCATATACAATAGCGTACTCTAGAAATTTATCTTCCTTTATCATATTTTGAAATTTATCTTTCTCAGTAAAAAAATAATCAACTCCATCTACTTCTCCAACTCTAGGTTTTCTGGTTGTAGAGGATATTGAGATTTTTATTTGAGGATTTTTTTTAAGTAGTTCTTGGCAAATTGTTCCTTTTCCTGCTCCGGATGGCCCTGATACTATAATTAATAGCCCTTTACTAACCATATCCTTCTCCTCTTTCTCTTTTATATTATTCACTTTCAACAATACTATCCTCTTCTTTTGAATTGTCTTTAGGATCTAATCTTTGTGCTACAGTTTCAGGCTGAACAGCTGATAATATAATATGATCACTATCAGTTACAATTACCGCTCTTGTTCTTCTACCATAAGTAGCATCAATCAGCATGGACCTATCCCTAGCTTCTTGAATAACTCTTTTAATAGGTGCTGATTCCGGACTTACAATAGTTACAATCCTATTAGCAGAAACTATATTTCCAAACCCTATATTAATTAGTTTTGTATTCATTACTATTCCCCTTTATTTTTATTCAATATTTTGAACTTGTTCTCTTATTTTTTCAAATTCACTTTTTATATTAATAACTAAATTAGATATAGTTAAATCATTAGCTTTAGATCCTATTGTGTTAACTTCTCTGTTCATCTCTTGAAGTAAAAAGTCTAACTTTCTACCTATAGTATCGTCTTCTTCAAGAGTTTTATTAAACTGATCTATATGACTAAACAATCTAACTATTTCCTCTGTAATATTACTTTTATCAGCAAACAATGCCACTTCAATTGCTAGACGATTTTCATCTATAGGAAATTCTTCATCTAATATCTCTTTAATTCTATCTGTTAATCTTTCTTTATATTCTTGTACGATTAATGGACTTCTATCTTCTATTTCCATAAGCAAAATTTTACTTTTACTTAAGCGTTTTAACATATCCTCTTTTAATTTATTCCCTTCTTTTTTACGCATTGCCACTAACTTTACAAGGGCTTCTTTAAGTGCATGCTCTAAACATTGCCAAACTTCTTCTTCATTTTCCTCTTTCTTCTCTGTTTTTATTAGATCTGGAAAGCTAACTATTAAAGATGTAGTTATATCACTTTGTATTGATAAATCTTGCTCCATTTTCAATAATGAATCCATATATTCCTTTGCTAGAGGCATATCTATTGCTACTTTAACATCACTACTGCCAATATTTTCATAAGTAATATAGATTTCTATACGTCCTCTCTGCAAATATAATTTTATAAGATTTCGTATATTTTCCTCTAAATATGTAAACCTTCTTGGTAGTTTTATACTAATATCTAAATATCTATTATTAACAGATTTTAACTCTACTTGAAAGTATCTATCTCCTAACTGGGAATTACTTCTTCCAAAGCCAGTCATACTCTTTACCATAGTTTTCATCCTTCCATTTATCTTTCTTGCTTACTATTTTATATATATGTACTCATAATTACAAGTAATTTTCACATTTCTAGTTAATACTAATTTAACTCCAAGTTTATATAATTTCTATTTTGCATACTTGATTAAGTTGTGCTATTATAATTACAAATTGAATAGGAGGTAAATTGTAATGGCTTTAGACGGAACTGTTGTAGCTGCTTTAACTTATGAATTAAAATCTCAGTTATCTAATGGAAGAATAGATAAAATTTATCAACCAGAAAACGATGAATTAATTTTCACTATAAGAAATGGTGGAAAAAATCATAAAGTATTGTTATCTGCAAATAATAATTATCCTAAAATCCATTTTACTAAATCTAATAAAAAAAATCCAATGACTCCCCCTAATTTCTGTATGATTTTAAGAAAACATTTATTAGGAGGTAGAATTGTAAATATTATACAACCACAATTTGAAAGAATGGTTAAATTAGTTATAGAATCTTTTGATGAATTAAATGTATTAAGATCTAAAGAATTAATAATAGAAATCATGGGTAAACATAGTAATATAATTTTACTTGATTGTGAAAATAATAAAGTAATAGACAGTATTAAACGTATACCTTTTTCAATTAGTAGGAAAAGACAAATCTTGCCAGGAATTGAATATACTATGCCCCCTTCACAAGATAAAATAAATCCTTTAGAAATTACTAGTCAAGATAAATTTATTTCAATTATAGAAAATAAAGATAAACGTACATCACTTTATAAGGCAATATATACAAGTTTTACTGGTATATCCCCACTAATTTCTAGAGAAATTTGTTATAACTCATCTATAGATTCAAATATAATACTATCTAGCTTAGATGAAAAAATCATGAATACTCTTTATCAAGCTTTTGTAAATATAATTAATAATGTAAAAACAAATGATTTCAATCCAACTATTTACTATGATCCCGCTAGTGAAAAATATATTGACTTTAGCTCTATTAATATTAATCATCTTGATTATTATGAAAAACAAATCTTTGAATCTTCAAGCGAAATGTTAGAAAGTTTTTATATAAAAAGAGACACTAAAGAACGAATGAAACAAAGAAATAATGACTTGACTAAAAGTATAACTACAAAATTAGACCGAATGTATAACAAACTAAATAATTTAAATAAAGACTTGAAAAAAGCTTATAATGCTGATAAATATAAGCTCTATGGAGATTTAATCACTGCTAATATTTATCAAATTGAAAAAGGTATAGACGAAATTCAACTTGTTAATTATTATGATGAAGATTATAAACTAGTTACTATTCCATTAGATACAAGATTAAGTCCAGCTCAAAATGCACAAAAATATTTTAAAAGATATAATAAAGCTAAGACTACAGTTTATGAAGTTAATAATCAAATACAAAAAACCAATGAAGAAATTAATTATTTAGAACAAATTATTGTAAACATCGAACAATCCACCCATATGTCAGATATTGAAGAAATACGGACAGAACTTGAAGAAACCGGTTACTTAAAACGTAAATCTACTAAAAAAAGCAGTAAGACTGATAAAAGCCAAAAATCTAACTATCTTAAATATTTATCATCAGAAGGACTTGAAATACTTGTTGGGAAAAATAATAAACAAAACAATGATATAACCTTTAAAGTATCTTCTAAAGAAGACCTTTGGTTCCATGTTAAAGATTTTCCCGGCTCCCATGTTATATTAAGACTAGAAGATGCTGAGCCAGATGATCTATCTATATTAGAGGCTGCAGGATTAGCTGCATATTATAGTAAGGCTAAAAACTCTACAAAGGTAGCTGTAGACTATACTAAAAGAAAAAATGTAAGAAAACAAAGAGGTGCCAAACCAGGAATGGTAATATATGACAACCACTCTACTGTATTAGTAGATAGCTATGAAAAATCAGTTTCAAGTATTTTAAAAAATATAATTATATAGTGTACACTATATAATTATATCAAAATATTAGGGAACAGCCCTAAACTGTTCCCTTCAATAATTACTTTTCCTCTATAATAACAGTATTCTCTCCATCTATTTCTTCTAAAGAAACTTTTACAATCTCATTCTTTGAAGTCGGAACATTTTTACCTACATAATCTGCCCTAATCGGCAATTCCCTATGTCCTCTATCTATAAGTACAGCTAACTGTATTATTCTAGGCCTACCTATGTCTACTAAGGCATCTAGAGCAGCTCTAGTTGTCCTTCCAGTATACAGAACATCATCAACTAATATAATTGTTTTATCGTTAATATTTATTTGAATATTAGAACCATGTATAATAGGTTCTACCTGTTTTTTTGTTAAATCATCCCTGTATAGTGTGATATCTAATATACCTGAGGGAGTTTGTCTACCTTCTATATCTTTAATCTTTTCAGCCAAACGATTAGCCAAGGGAACTCCTCGACTTTTTATTCCTACTAAGATAATATCCTTAGCTCCCTTGTTTTTTTCTATAATTTCATGAGCAATCCTAGTAATAGCACGATTAATCGCTTTTTCATCCATAAGTTGAACTTGTCTTTTCATTTAAAAACCTCCCTAGCCTCAGTATTCTTTAAAATAATTATTTTCTAAAATAACTAGTAATTTATTAAAATATTCAGGTAATTCTGATGTGAATTCCACATACTCTCCTTTTGTAGGATGAACAAAACCTAAAGTTTTAGCATGAAGAACTTGACCTTCTAAGTTAAATTTCGAATTTTTATAACCATACATAGAGTCTCCTAAAATAGGCTTTTTAATATAAGAAAAGTGTACTCTAATTTGATGAGTTCTTCCAGTTTTTAGTTCCGCTTCAATATATGTATAATCCTTAAATTTTCTTAAAACCTTGAATTTAGTAATTGCATCTCTTCCACCACTTATAACTTTTCTTTTTAGTCTATGTACAGAATCTCTTCCAATAGGTGCATCAATAGTCGCTTCGTTTTCTTTTATTGTACCTGAAACTATAGCATGATATTTTCGATTAGTAGTATAATCCTTAAATTGTTCAGCTAATATTTCGTGAGAATTATTGTTTTTAGCTACTACTAGTAAACCAGATGTATCTTTATCTATACGGTGAACAATTCCTGGTCGCATTATACCGCCAATGTTAGATAGATTAGAGCCACAATGATATAACAATCCATTTACTAAAGTATTAGATAGATTATCATGTACTGGATGGACTACCATACCTTGTTCCTTATTAATAACTATTATATCATCATCTTCATATACAATATCAATATGAAGATTTTCTGGTTTTATTATTATATCTTTTATCTCTGGAAAAGTAACTTCTATTTCATCGCCTAATTTAACAATATAGTTTGATTTTTCTAATTTTCCATTAATTCTAACATAATTTCCTTTTATAAGTTTTTGTATATAACTACGACTTGATTTTTCATATTGATTTACCAAATAGAGATCTAACCTATTATCAGTTTCCTCTTCTTCTACTGTTAACTTTTCTTTGTACAAAAAGTATCTCTCCTTTTAAATCAAGCTATCTATCATGTTTTAATATAAAAATACCAATTAAAATTGTGCCTATAACAACAGCAGAATCAGCTATATTAAAGACTGGAAAGTTTATAAGATTAAAATTAAAATAATCAACAACAAATCCTAATCTGATACGATCTATTAAATTTCCAATGGCACCACCTGCTACTAAACTAAATCCAATTTTCATAACTTTATTTAATTTATTATTACGCGCATAAAACCATATAGCTCCTAATATCAAGAAAGAAAAAACAACAAAAAATAACTTTTGATTTTGTAAAATCCCAAAAGCGGCACCGCGATTTTCAACATAGGTTAAATGAAATATGTTTTTAATAATAGGAATATCTCTAATTGGTTTTAAATATTTTAATGTTAAAACTTTACTTAATTGATCTAATATTACTACAATGATTACAAGGATATAGTTCATATTTATTATCTCCCTATCTTTTACTTT
>CAYLXY010000051.1:0-9595 GCA_964387405.1 uncultured Clostridiaceae bacterium | reverse complement strand
CATGTAATACATTAAAAAATCCTTAACATAATTTTATAATATATTGATTAGATAATTCTTTAATCAACTTCTTAATTATTGCTATAGTGGTCAACTAAATAATCTATTAAAATCTCTACTTATATTCTTGAATTTATGATACATATTTATATACTCATGCATAATTTCAGAAAATATACCCTCTTTATTAAGTTGTATGTATTAATATACGAATCTTCATTAAATTATTATTGTTATTATAATTAAAAATCAAACGATATATCCTTACCTTATGTATCTATTAATTTAAACGGTCACAAGTTATATTAATATAACTCCATGTCTCCAATTGTTTTTGAAGTTGTCCAATATTTCCCGTGAAGTTTGCTATTAGATTCATTATCTATTATAGAATCTAATATAATTTTGCACCCACCAAGTTGAGAAGGATTATCTTTATGATATATAGCCTTAGGATTTGTTTTATATATATAAAATAAAATGAAAACCTCACCTTGTTTAACTATTTCTGAAACAATAGAATCACTTCTTATTTCGTCAGTGATTAGTGTTATATTAATAGAACTATAGGTTTGTTTTATTTCTATGAATGCTTTTTTTTCTCCTATAACTCCTTCAGGCCATTCATATTTGATTAAACATTCATATTTATTTTTTAATATAGGCACTTCGTATTTTTCGAATAAACACCAAAGAAAATCATAACGAGATAAAAACAAAAGTATTTTTTTCCAAAGACATTTATCTAGCAATATTATAAATATTGTAGTAATAAAAATTGATGAACTTAAAATGTTAAGCATATAGTCTCGTGATACATTCTCTTTTAAAAAAAAGAGAAATAAAGTACTTAATGAAAATATAGTTATAAAAAATTTAATACCTAGCTCTTTAAGTAAATCAATGTTTTTTTTCATAATATAACCCCATTCTATTAATATTCAAAGAACTCATCTAAATCTTTAATAAAATTAATTAAATTTTGTTCGTTTTCTTTCGTTTCACATAACTTTTTAATTCCATTTGCTTCTTTATAAGAATTCAGTTCTTTAAAAGAAATATATTTTATGTAATTGATAATTCCTTGGAACTTTTCTATATAATTAAGATCATCTATATATTTGTAATCTGGTATATTCCAAAGAAGTGATTCTAACATAAATGAATTAACTGTGGAAGTAGAAGATATATTCTTATCATCCATAATATATCTAATTTTTTTTATTATTCTTACCATCTTTTTATAAAAAAGATTAGTAGATTTATTTTTATCTCTTCCATTTTTTATGTGTTGCTCAGGATAATTTATAATAGTTTCTCCTTCATCTGAAATAATACTTATCCCTCCTATATAGTTCGAAGGATCATTAATAAAATCATTTCTATAATCTTTATTCCTTCTAGCTGGAACAGTATCAGCATCAACCCTGTAGGAGTTTCCATTTACAAATAAACACTTACTTTTCCATTTTACATTATCATCACCAAATTCGTTAACTAGATAATTATAAATATGTTTTTTATACTCTTTAAAAGTATAATCTGAATTAGAAAATCCATAATTTGAGCTAACAACACCTGTTCTATAATTAGATGTAAAAACATCTTCTTGTATTATAGCAATATCAACGTCACTTTTAGTTCGAACATTTGTATTATTAGCATAAGAACCTTGAATTAACAGTTTAATCTGCGTATTATTTTTTTGAAGCATTGTTTCATAGGCAAAAGTATCTTTGTAAGCTAATTGTATTTGTTGTTTTTCGTGATACCCCATGTTTCGCAATGCATTACTAATCATATTAATAGCATTTTTACATTTATTTTCTTCAGTATCACTTATGGGTTTAGAATATTTAATTATTTGTTCCTCTGTAAATTTCATGAAAAGTTATCCCCCTTATATTTTTTAATTCTAATTTACTCATAATTGAATTATAACATACCAAAATCGTTATACTGATTCTATTAATATTTTTATAATACCTAACATTTAGTAAGTATTTTATTATATCAGTTTTTATATTCTATATAATACCTACACCACCACAGTCCGCTGCCTTTCAGGTCATTCTTTTAGGTCTCAGCCGACTGTTTCAATTATTCTGCTAATATACAAGGTCCTTGCTACCGCTCCCTCCACAAACTGTTTTCCTATAAAGCATTCCTCTAGGGTCAAAACAGATTGTTCTACTCACTAGGTCTATCTCTAGGGAAATACATCAGGGTCAGCAAACTTTTAAAAAAGATTGATCGCTGGGGTCTATTGCTACCGTTCCTTCCATAAATTTTTCCTATGAAAGTGATGCTATGGGGATGAAAAAGATTATTCCAGTCACTAGGTCTATCTTTGAGGTAACGCCTCTCCGTCTGTCTACTTTGGGTCTATCTTTAGGGAGCCAGACCGAGGGGCTAAAGCTTAGTTCGTCTCTGTAGGTCTTTCCCAACTACCGTTCCGTAGAGGTAGCTTTTATTTAGGGTCTATCTTTTAAGCAAACTACCACTACTCCACTTTCCCTAAATGTACATAATTTCAGGAATAGTTGCCCCTGTGGGGTCAGGTCCTCTGAGGTCGGCAACTACCGCTTCACTTTCCTGAAATCGACATTTAGTTAATAGTTGGGAAAGGTTAGGGTTTTGCCTTAGGGTCCCTGGTCTACTGTCTATCCCTATGGTCCAATATGTAGGGATGCAAGCATCCCTTCTACATTGTGGATATATGGACAGCCATTTAGGGTAATCCTTTAGGGAGCCTGCCCACATAGCCACAAAACTTAATACTACTACTACTGCTACTACTAACTAGGGTAAAGCTCCGCAGATCCTGCATGATGGACAACTTACTAGGTCTATCTTTTGGGATAGTTGCCCACATGCATATCGTGGTCTATCTATTGGGTCTTTAATTGTAGTAGTTCTCTGTAGCTTTATCTTAGGGGTCATGCCCACGTTATTACCATACGTTCATAAGTGGCCTCTTTGGGGTCCTCTACTCGGGTATTCCTCTAGAGATTTTATCAGGGTAGTCTGTATAATTTTTCTTTAAAGGAATAAACTCCCTACAATTCTCCATAAAAAATATCTAAATATAATTAATTTAGATATTTTTATTATCATATTCATTAAGGAAATTTGTTTTTGGGGTCTTTTGTTTGCGAAATGTTAATCTACCCATTAATATTATATGTTTACTTTCCCTGCCGCTCTTTCATCTTTCTCACAAACTATAGCATTCGGTAACACTTTTTAGGATAGATACAAATTATTATATCTATTTGATTTCTATGAAATCTATCTTTATTTTCCAATGTATAAATATATATCCTATAGCTTAAGTATGCAATTCCGACTTTAGTTCATCTTTAGCAGATTCTTTAATATATTCAATGACCTCTTCAGCAATTTCTTCAAGTTGTTCTGAAGATTGAAATTCAAACTTCTTATCTTTTACTATAAGCTCTACAGTACCTCCTTCAATATAATTTTGAACTATATTTAAAATTTCCTTATCATTATCATTTTTATCAATCAATATGTATTTAACTATATTTTTTTCTATATCAATTTCAAGATATAATAATTTGGATTCTGATTCGCTACAATATCCTTGATTTTCAACCTTATAATTATAGCCATATGATTTTATCGAATCCTCAATTATTAATTTTATCTGATATTTTAATCTTGGCATAATTAATTTTTCATATATTAATTCTTTCCTTTTTTCATTATCTAATACAGAATAATTGATAACTTTATCTAATTGAATAGATTTTATCTTACTTGTAAAACTAATCCCTATATTTTCAATTAAATTTAAAACATCCTCTTCTTTTAGCAGACATATATACTTTTCCACTTTATTTAGTCCATTCCAGTCATAGCCATATAACATATAATCTCTAGTAGTTGATTTTCTAATATTACCTGATAAAGAATCTATAAATTCTTCTCTAAATGGTTCTATATTTTCGCCAACCAAATCGTATAAAAGCAATAAAGATTCTATGCTCCTGGCGTAATTACCGAATGGATGATTCCCTTTAGTATACCTAATACTACTTTCAATTAATATATCTACCAAATTCCCCTTCTCTATGCCATAATAAGCTTCTCTATCTTCGTACAAAGTTTCAATAATATGAAATATATTTGTATTTTGTTGTTCTAAGATGTTTTGTATAGACAACTTGTTTTTATGTATATCAATTTCATAATTTTTAAGAAGTTCGAAGTATGGTTTTATATAATATGCTAAAGGTTCCTCCATTAATTTGCTATATATATGTATTTATTTCCTCAAATTTATAATTATCTGTTATATCCTCTTTATATGAAATATCACTGTAATTATTTATGAATTTCTTACTATATTCTTCGATTTCAGCACTACTAATGGATCTAAGCTCTTTATTGATATTTATCCTTGTATCTAATTGCTTAATAAATTCTATTATTTCTTCCTCTTCTATAATATTAAGTTTAAAATAATCTTCATAGTATTGTTTGTCCAGTACTTTCATTTTATCTCTGTTAACCCAATAAACTTGTAAGTTTACCCTATCATTACTTTCTTCAATTACATCATTTAAGATGCTTCTAACATTGGGGTCATTAATACTATATCCAATGAACACAACCTTTTTTTCAATAAATAATGAATACATTTTATAAAATAAATACCTGTTATTTATCCTGAAATTATTATAATCCTTTTCAGTTATAATTATATTTTTTCCTTGATTCTCTTCTCCTTGATAAAAACTATCTCTAATACATCCATGAATTTTAAATAATTTCACCTTATTATCTGAATCGTTTAAACTTTCTAGATTTCTATTTATTACAGATATATTATTATCAAAACAAAATTCTATATTACAATCATAATTCGTTGTAATTATTTCATTTATATTGTCCCTATATTTTGCAAAAAAAGAAATGATTTCTTCTATATTTTCTTTCTTAATTCTTTTTTGTTCATATTCTTCAATTTTTTCATAAATTACTTTATGTATAGAGGTTGAATGTTTTGTTTTCAAAATAAAATCAATATACCCTGCCAATTTTAAATAATCGACACCTATTAAATTTTCCAATATTTCATTATTTACACTCTCCAAGTCATTTATTTCTTGATTTTTAATAAATGTAAATAAACTTGTTTCATTTAATTGTTCCTTTAATTCATAGTGCTGAATAATATCTTTTAATAAGTCTTTCCAATCAGGATATCCAAACATATTTGAAAAAACTGCCCCTATAAAAAATATCAAATTATTATTAAGTAAGTGATTTGACATATCATTTAAATGTTTTTCCTTGCTCATTTTTTACACTCCTCATATTTCACTTAGTTAATATTATATGTTTACCTCTACCACTGCTTCTAGGAAAAACTGTATCATTTGATGGTATTTTGAGGGTAGATATGGATTATTCCTTAATTTGCTTCAATATCGAATTAATTCCCGCTAGATCATATATATTATTAATAGGTTCGCCTTTATTCTTTCATAAATTATATGTAATTAATAATAACATCGAGTTATATTATATTTATTATCTACCAAAAATTGGTTTATTTCAACCTTTGATTTTAATATTGTTTGTCTATTGACGTTTATTAATATTAGTAGTATTATATTATTAAGACGTGTTTTCAGTTCTCTGGTTATGTCTATCTGAACCATTCGTCGATAAAAATCTAGGAGGTATACCATGAAAGCAAAATTTGAAGACTTCATTAACGATGCCCAAAATTATAAAAAATATGATGGCGACCCTACCGCAATCCATATTTTTGAAAAAATTCTATCAAAAGATGAAAACATCATCTCAATGATTGATACTTCAGAATCTAACAAACCAGCTCTTTCTGCTTGTATTAACGAAGTTGAAAACTACTTTTTAACTCAAAGCAATCCTTTTTTTGATTTAAATGATAGCTTCGCAAAGCAAGGATTAGGTAGAATGGTCAGGGTAATCTTGGAACCATTTGGATATGAACCTAAATCTCAGAAAGATATGCCTAAAGCCTGTAATTCACAGTTTGTTAAATCTGCCATGTCCTATGAACTTACAGGCAAAGCTACTATGAAAGTAATTAGAGCTATAGTAGAAATATAAATTATAATACTAATATAACCCCTATCATCATAAACACTTCCACCGTTATTGCCTTCATTCCTAATCGCCTATCAAGGGCTGCTATTGTTGCTATAGCACCGTCTATTTTCCCGGTGCTTTTTTCTTTATAAGGTTTTATGTTTATAGATTAATCTTAATTAAATCTTTTACTTATTTTGTGAAATATCAAATAGTTATAACAATGGCATCATGACTTTTGTAAAGATCCCTATCTAAAATAGCTTCTTGAACAGTCTATTAATAACATTTGATTCATAACGTTTAGTCTATACTATAGTTTTCTTATCGAAATTTTCTATTATCAAATCTGCCCCTTGGTCACTTATAGTTTTTGTCTTAATAGCTTTATATCCCGCACCACTTATATAATAACCAAATTAATTAATCATCTGCTTATATAATATATACTCTAAACCCTATATTATTTTCCTACCATCTGTCTATATTTTTCTCTAATCTTTGTAGCTACTTGATCTTTTTCCATCTCTTCAATAGAATAATAAGTTTTTCTAGGTAATAATTTTAAAATTATTATGGCTACAGAAGATGATGTTGGCCAATACGTAAATATATTTTTTCCTTGTGATAAATGCCTTAATTCATTGGCAACAACTATATATCCTCCAGCATTTCTTTTTTTAACAACAACATCTAAATCTTTTATGGAGTCCTTGATATATTTAAGTATTTGTTCCACTGCACTTCCACCCTTATCAACCCTTTGTTCTTTCTGTCCTAATCTTATAGGTTTTGTATCTGGTCTATTTTTAACATAATGTGATTTTACATAATATCCTGAGCCGTAGTTTACAAATACTTGGTCAACATATAGAGTACTTTTATCTATAACCTTTGCTATATATTCTACAGCTGAAATATATTCGATGTCTTTATTAGAATAAAATTTAAATTCATGATTTAATACTTCCTTTACTCTTTGATCAGGCTTAACAGTATTTGCACCAAAATTCATTCTCAAATGTTGAAATGTAGCAATTCCAACCCCTTTTATCCTACCAATAATATCCTCTTTTAATTTCTTATAATCCGCTTTTAAAGCCCATTTCTTCATTACATCATAATCATTAGTTTCACCATACTGTATTTTCATTTTATCGATTGTATCCAATAGTTTAATGATTATTGTATATTTTTCTAAATCCCTCATCCCCGCGAAGATAGAGAACTCATTAAAATCTTTTGTTTTATGTTTCAAGTCTTCAAATGAATAAAAATCCATTTGTCTAATTCGATTAATTTGTGGCTCTACTTGTTTTGTATAATTCCTGTGTGCTGCTAATATAGTTGAAAGTAGCACTAGCCCGGGTCTTTCCTCTGCTTCTCTACTATACTCGTTAGAAAAAACATCTGAAGCTTCTCCTATTAATTTTCCCGGAAATCTTTTATAAAGGTGTGATGATAACTTAAGTTCTTTTTCTTCTAATGTAGTTACTATTTCTTTTATTTCATTTTTATTTAGCATAATTTCCTTCAAAAAATCACCCCCAAATTATACTAATATTATACTGAACATTAATTTTCTTTTCAACACCAGTATACCCTATCACCCTATACACTCCCCACATCATTTCCTTCATTCTTAATAGCTCTATCAAATACAATTATCGTAGCTACAGCACTATTAATCTTCTCTATTCTTTTCCCTTTATTAGGCTTTATATTCTCAGCTAAATCCATTTTCATATCAATATTTATTTCTTAATCCCTCTTCCCATACTTCACCTTCTTAACCTTGCCCCTGCCCCTCTGCTCCCTCAAATACCCTAAATATATTCCCTCTTTGTTAATTGCCCTTTCTTTCTTAAGCCTTAATATGGTTTTATAAAACTCTTCTTTAGATGGAAAATTATCTTTCTTCATACCCGCCTCCCCATGCTTCTATAAACTCCGCTATCTGTCATGTTAAATCTACTAGCAATATCATTTAAGGTCATATCCTCTTTATAAAGCCTTATCATTTCCATAGCCTCTAGTTTTCTTACTTCCTTTGCTGTAAGTTTCATCAGTCCATATTTTTGAAAGATTAGATCTGGAAGCTTTTCATGTTCTGAAAAAATCGACTCCAACAAGGCCATATAGTTATAGATTAAATGATCCAATTCTCTACTAACACCAAATAATCTAAAATTCCTCCCTAACAGTTGTTAAGAAGGATCTTATTTTTTCATTTGAATTTATTTAGTTTTGTTTTTGATTATAATGAATTTAGATTATTCCCCTATAACTTCTAATATCCTTGACCTCTACCTTAATCTCTTTATTGCTAGTATGATAAACTATAAGATCACCTGTGGATTGTAAAAGTTCTTTAGTTGCTTCCTTGTTATCTTTTATTCCTTTAATAACAGCCATATCATCAATAAATTTTATATTACTGACCATATGACTTTCTAATATTTTAAGTTTTACGAATTGGTCTGGATAAATTGTTCTTACTTCTTCTGCAACTAATTTACCTAAATTGCTATTTTCGTACAGTATGTAATCTTATGTAAATTATGGGAATTAAGATTCTACATAGCCTTTAATTTTACTAATCCTTTTCATTATAAAATTAATCAGATGAAAAAGTAAGGGTGTTGATGAAATATACACATAGGCTAAATTATATATAGCTATTATGCTACCAACAATAATCAATATAAAAGAATTTAATATTGCAAAGTACAATTGGAACTTAAAATACTTCTCTTCTTTTTCTTTTGTAATTTTTATGCCTCTGAAATAAATTGTAAGTGTATTTCTAAATATGATAGAATATATTAAATAGAATATACCAAGGATAACAACTACTATTCCTAACAAGTTCAAATTACTTCCCCCTTAATGCACAATTTACTACCGCTACGGCGCAAAGTATAAATTATGTAACACATTATTGTTTATTTAGTCTATATTTTTAAAAGGATAATAAGGGGTATTAGAGTTTGGAGGATAATAGGCTAAATCTTGCGCTGTCCAATCACTTGTTTCCAATGCTCTACGGTCTTGGTCTGGCAACGGATAAAACTCATTATTATCAACTTCTTTGTCTATTCGATGCAAGTTGCCTGTTTTCAGTTCATAATTATAGTAATAATCATCTATGACTTCCTTATGTGAGTAACCTAATAGTATAATAGATTTTTCGTCTTTACTTAATATAGCATCAACTAAAAACTCTTCTCCAAAGGCTTTCGTTCTATCTACGGCAAAAGCGGTAGTTAATTTATCCTCATTTAAGTTATAAATAAAGAAACCGAACGAAGTTGTAATTCCAATTTTCTCATCAGTTTCATAGAATAAATTTCCTATTTCAGCTCGATATTGGGCTTGATTATAACGAGGTTCCACTAATAAGTGGTTATAATTTGATTTACTACAACCACTCCCCAATAATAACCCAAAAAATAAAATACATAGTAATAAACTACTTCACAAATTT
>CAYLXY010000050.1:0-9700 GCA_964387405.1 uncultured Clostridiaceae bacterium | reverse complement strand
ATAATAGGTTGAAAATTCAAAGGAATACATGTAAAATTAGATTAGCATATTTAATTAACTATAAAGGAAACCATAGAAAAAGTGCTTGTATTAATGTGGTTTGAATACTTTTTGGTTTCATTTTTATATGAAGGTATAAGATGTTCAGTCCTTATACCTTAGATTCGAATGAATTGTATTAAGGAGGATTCAATAATGTCTAATTATGTTTTAACTTGTTGCTCTACAGTAGATATGCCATATAGTTACTTAAAAAAAAGAAATATTCCCTTTGTATCTTTTCGTTATATTTTGGATGGAAAAGATTATCAGGATGACTTAGGGCAAACCGTATCTTTTGAAGAATTCTATGGTAGAATTGCAGCGGGATCAATGCCTACAACCTCACAGGTGAATGTGGGGCAGTATATGGATTTTTTTGAACCATTTTTAAAAGAGGGGAAAGATATTCTTCACATTTCTTTTTCTTCTGGCTTATCAGGATCTTATAACTCTGCAAATATTGCAAAGGATGAGCTTCTATTAAAATATCCCAATAGAAAATTTTTAATTGTAGATTCATTGGGTGCATCATCAGGTTATGGATTGTTAACGGATATGGCTGCAGATATGCGAGATAATGGAGCAGTAATAGAAGAATTATATGATTGGCTTGAAGAAAACAAACTTAATGTCCATCATTGGTTTTTTTCGACGGATCTTTCTCATTACAAACGTGGCGGTCGTATATCAGCTACATCTGCAGCAGTTGGAACTTTACTTAGCATTTGTCCCCTGTTAAATATGAGTTCTGATGGAAAGCTTACTCCTCGAAAAAAGGTTCGTAGTAAAAAGCATGTAATGAAAGAGATTGTGAATATCATGAAAATACATGCAAAGGATGGCATAAATTACTCTGGTAAGTGTTTTATTTCTAATTCAGATTGTTATGAAGATGCACGCAAGGTGGCTGACTTAGTTGAAGAAAGTTTTCCTTTACTTAAAGAAAAAGTGATGATAAATAGTGTTGGTACCGTAATTGGTAGCCATACCGGTCCTGGAACCGTAGCACTTTTCTTTCTAGGTGACAGAAGAGAATATTAATTGAATTTAAATTAGTATTTTCTACATTAATAATATAATTCTTTAAAAGGAGATTATTATGGGAAATTATTTAATAACTGGAGGAGCTGGATTTATAGGCTCTAATTTTATAAAATATTTGATGGATAAGGATGTAGAAACTAATATAGTGAATGTTGATAAGCTAACATACGCAGGGAAACTATATAATCTAAAGGATATTAGTGATAAAGCTAATTATACTTTTATACAAGAAGATATATGCAATAGTCGAGAGATAGATAAAATCTTTAATTATTATAAGCCAAAGTATATAATTAATTTTGCAGCTGAATCCCATGTTGATCGAAGTATTGAAAGCAGTGAGGAATTCATTAAAACCAATGTTTTAGGAACACAAGTTTTACTAAATGCATCATTAAAATATGGAGTAAAAAAATATATTCAAATTTCTACAGATGAGGTGTATGGTTCAATAGATAAGGGCTATTTTTCTGAAGAATCTTTATTAAAACCTAATAATCCTTATGCAGCTAGTAAAGCAGCAGGAGATTTACTTGCACAATCCTATTACAATACCCATAAGTTGCCAATAATTATAACCAGGTCTTCTAATAACTATGGGCCACGGCAATTTTATGAAAAACTTATACCTATGATTATTAAAAACTCACTTGAAAGAAAAACAATCCCAATATATGGAGATGGATTAAATGTCCGTGACTGGATATATGTTATGGATAATTGTAGTGCTATATACAGAGTATTAGAAAAAGGAAAAAGTGGAGAAATATATAATATAAGTGATAATGTAGAAAAAAGAAATATTGATATTGTAAAATTAGTAATAAAAAAAGTTAAAGAGATATTAGAAGATAATAATCTTGAGGCTAAAGGAATAGATGAAAATCTTATAGAGTATGTAAAAGATAGAAAAGGTCATGACAAAAGATATGGCATTGATAGCAATAAGTTGAAAGTAGGATTAGATTGGGCATCAAATTATAACTTTGATTATGCACTAAGAAAAACAATTGAATGGTATATTGATAATAGAGAATTCTGTTTTACCTAGAAAATCACAATGAACTTATAAACTAATTATTTTAATTTTGCAAGGAGGAAACAATATGAAGGGCATAATATTGGCTGGGGGAAAAGGAACAAGGCTATATCCTCTTACCAAAATAACAAATAAACACCTTCTTCCTGTAGGCAAGGAGCCTATGATCCTTAATCCCATAAGACAGTTGATTTCTGCTGATATTAGAGACATTCTAATAGTGACTAGTAGAGAAAACATGGGGGACATGGTTAATCTCTTAGGAAGTGGTAAAGAATTTGCTTGTGATTTTACATTTAAGGTTCAGGAAGATCCTAGGGGAATAGCTGATGCTCTTCTTTTAGGAGAAAACTTTGCTAATGGAGGCCCTATAGCAGTTATTTTAGGAGATAATATAGCTACTCATAGCATTAAACCCTATGTCGGGAAATTTAAAAACCAAGCTAAAGGAGCAAAGGTACTCTTAAAACAGGTAAGTAATCCTTACTCTTTTGGAATTGCAGCATTAGATGAGAAGAAAATCATAAGTATTCAGGAAAAGCCTGATAAACCTGCAAGTAATTATGCTGTTATTGGAATATACATGTACGACAATGAGGTTTTTAATATTATAAGGAGCATAACTACCTCCCAAAGAGGTGAGTTTGAAATTACTAGTGTTAATAATATATATATAGAAAAAGAAGAGATAAGTTTTGATATACTTAAAGGAGATTGGACAGATGCAGGTACCTTTGAAACCTATAGGGAAGCAAATAAAATTTTATATGGAACTGATAATAAAATTATAAATGGTGATGGACGATGAGAATACCTTTTAATAAAGTATACTTAACAGGAAGAGAATTAGAGTATATAGAAGAGTGTTTTGAAAAAGGAGACATAAGTGGAAATGGTCACTTTACTAAGCGTGTTTCTTCTTTATTAGAGGAAAGATTTTTAATTAAAAATGTGCAAATGACAACTTCCTGCACACATGCCTTAGAGATTGCAGCAAGACTAATAGATGTTAAGCCAGGAGATGAAGTTATTATGCCCTCTTTTACATTTCCTTCAACAGCTAATGCAGTTATGCTCCTAGGAGGAAGGCCTGTTTTTGCAGAAATAGATAGGAAAACCTTAAATATTAACCCTAAAGATATTGAAAATAAAATTACAAATAAAACTAAGGCAATATTACCCGTTCATTATGGCGGAATTGGATGCCAGATGGACAAAATTATGGAGATAGCAAAAGATCATGGACTATATGTTATAGAAGATGCAGCTCAAGGAGTAAATGCTAAGTATAAGGGAAAACATTTGGGAAGCTGGGGACATTTAGGATGCTATAGTTTCCATGGCACTAAAAATCATGTTAGTGGAGAAGGGGGAGCAATAGCATTTAATTTTGATGATGATAAAATCATAAAAGATGCAGAGATAATATCCCAAAAAGGAACTAATAGAAGTCAGTTTTTAAAGGGTCAAGTTGATAAATATTCTTGGGTTAATATAGGTTCAAACTTTATGCCTTCTAATATATTAATGGCTGTTTTGTATGCACAGCTTAAAAAACTAGACAAAATAAAGGAAAAAAGAAAAGAAATAAATGATTTTTATTCTAATAATTTAAGCAAGTATATAGGTTTAGGCAAAATTAAAGGAATGACTAATATACCTAAAGATAGGGATTCAAACTATCATCTCTTTTATGTCCTTTTAGAAAACGAAGAAACAAGAGATAGAGTAATTAAAAGATTAAAAGAGTTTAAAATATCAGCATATACTCACTTTGTACCTTTGCACAATTCTAATATGGGACAAAGATTAGGATATAGGGCAGAAGATTTACCTATTACTAATGACATAGGAAAAACCTTATTAAGATTACCTATGTATAATGATATGAGTCATGAAGAAATGGATTATGTAATTAAAAGCCTAGATACTATTATTAAGGAGCTATAAAAATGTGGGAGAGTATATCTGTAGTAATACCGGTGTATAATAGCAGAAAATCCCTAGATGAGCTATATAATAGATTATCTTCAATACTTAAATTAATATGCTATGAATATGAAATAATTTTAGTAGATGACGGAAGTATAGATGATAGTTTTAGTAAAATAAAGGAACTACATTATAGAGATAATTCAGTTAAGGCTATTTCACTTGATGGAAATTATGGACAGCAGAATGCAATAAAATGTGGTTTTGAATTTGCAAGTGGAGAATATATAATCACACTAGATGATGATTTGCAGCATAATCCTGAGGATATTGAAAGACTAATTAAAAAATTAGATAAGGGTTATGATATTGTTTATGGCATAGCTTTAAATAAACAACATTCTTTTTTTAGAAATATAGGATCTAAATTAACAAATTATTTATTTAATAGAATATGTAATAAACCTAAAGATGTTAAAGTAAGCAGTTTTAGAGTTATTAAAACAGATCTATTAGATGAAATAAAAGAGGATAAAACTTCTTTTGTATATATTACAGCTATATCCCTTAAAATAACTAGAAACATAGGAAATATATATATTAATCATGAGGCAAGAAAATATGGGACTTCAAATTATAATTTCAAAAAGCTTGTAGGGCTGTTTTTAAAGCTTTATATATATTATTCTGATTCAAGAATATTTAAATATTTTATTAAGGATAAAGCTCAATTTTCTATAAAGGAAATGGTGGTAGAAGGGGAGAAGGCACTATGAAACTACTTATTCTAGGTGGAGGTAACAATCAGGTCAATGCAATTAAAGGTGCCAAACACAAGGGCTATACTGTTATTGTTTCAGACTATTATGATGATGCTCCGGGTAAAAAATATGCTGATTATGAAGAACTTGTAAGCACCTTTGATGTGGAAGGTAACATTGAAGTAGGTAAAAAGTATAATATAGATGGGGTAATGACATTAGGTACAGACCAACCTGTATACACAGTATCCAAGCTATCCGAAACTTTAGGACTTCCAGGATTTTTAGGGACTGAAGTTGCTAAAGGGGTTACTAACAAAAGATTTATGAAAAGAACTTTCAAAGAAAATAATATACCAACTCCAAAATTTAAGCTTGTTAGTAAGGGTTTTTTGGATGAAGAGCTAGAAGATTTTAGATTTCCTCTAGTAATAAAGCCACTTGATAGCCAAGGACAAAGGGGTATTTACAAATTGAATTCTATAAGTGAAATTAGAAATAAAATTGATCAGACATTGAGCTATTCAAGAGAAAAAGAAGTTATTATTGAAGAATATTACAAAAGCGAAGAAATCACTATAAGTGGTTGGGTTCATGATGATAGTACGCATATTTTAACAGTTACTGATAGAGTAACATTTGAAAATGGGCAACATATAGGTATTTGCAAGGCACATAACTTTCCTTCCAAACATTTAGAAAAATATTATGAAGAAATAGAAAAGCTAACGAAAAAAATAGTTAAAATATTTAATATTTCCAATGGACCTATATATTTTCAAATGCTTATTGGAGAAGAAGGTATTAAAGTCAATGAAATTGCCTGTAGAATTGGAGGAGCTAATGAAGATGAGCTAATTCCACTTCTAACTGGTATTGATATCTTGGATATGGTCATAGATTATTCATTGGGTAAAGATATAGACTACAAAAAATTAAAAGACTATGAAATATCTAAAAACACAAAAAAGGCTACAGTCCAATTATTTTTTGCCAGACCTGGGAAGGTTAAAAAAATGAGCAATATGGAAGATATCATAAAACTAGATGGGGTAATTAGTGGTGGATTTAATTTTAAAGCTGGAAAGCATTTAGAGGAAATTACAAATGCAACAGCTAGGGCAGGTTATATGATAATAGTTGGAGAAAACGAGACTGAATTAAAAGAAAATCTTAAAAATGCATATGAAAATTTAAAAGTTATTGATGAGGAAGGTAATAATTTAATTATTGAAAATTTAGATTATTAAAATACTGGTTTAAAGGAAGGGAAAACATATGAGAAAAAGGATTATAATAGGAGGAATTATAGTAATATTATTACTCTCCTTAATCTTAACGGGCTGTATGAATAAAAATTCATCTAAAGATAAGAGTACAATTAAAATAGCTGAACAGTATGGATTAGCATATGCACCTCTTCAAATAATGAAGGATAAAAAGATACTTGAAAAAAATTTACCACAAGCAAATATAGAATGGAAACAGTTAGGTAACACTGCAGCTATCAGAGAAGCTATGGTAGTCAATCAAGTAGATATAGGATTCATGGCAATACCACCATTTTTAATTGGTTGGGATAATGGTATGGAATGGAAAATAGCAACAGGCTTATCTTCCATTCCAGTAGGTCTAGTTACCTACAAAGAAAACATTCAAACTATAGAGGACTTTAAAAAAGACCATAGAATTGTACTACCTCAACCCGGGAGTGTGCAACATATTCTCTTATCTATGGCATGTGAGAATGTATTTGGAGACCCTAATAAACTAGATGATCTCTTGGTCACTATGCCTCATCCAGATGGTATGAACGCACTTCTAATGAAAAAGGATATAACGGCTCATTTTACTTCGCCACCCTATCTTTTTAAAGAACTTGAAGACAAGGATATGCATGAAATATTAACTGGTAAGGAAGCAATGGGAAAGGATTTTACTTTTATTATTGGGGCTACTACTAAAGAGTTCTATGAAAATAATTTAGAAGGATATAAGGCTTTTATAAAATCAGTAGATGAAGCTATAAGATTTATTAATGAAAATCCAGAAGAATCTTCGGAAATATTAGCTAAGGAATATGAACTGCCAAAAGATGAAGTTTTAAAATATATAACTAACAAAGATACAGATTATAGCAAGCAAATAAAAGGATTGAATGAATTTGCACAATTTATGAAAAAAAATAACTTTATGAGCAAAAGCTTAGAAGAAATTAAGGATGTAATGTGGGATGAAGTCCAATATGAAAACTAATTTAATTGATAATAAATTTTTTCTTAGGGTCATATGGGTTATTTTTCTAGCTCTAATATGGCAAATCATAGCTATAAGTGGAATTTTTAATAAATTAGCATTCCCTAGCTTAGGAATGATTTTTAAATCTTTTTATCAATCAGTAATTAATGGAGAAATAATTACACAATCCTTATATTCATTATCTTTAATATTTCAAGGATTAATCATAGGTGTAATCATAGCTCTAATATTATCAGGACTGTCTATGACCTCAAAGGTGTTAGAGGGTTTTGTGGAAACTATTATGGCAATAGGACATCCATTACCAGGAATAGCACTACTACCATTAATTATATTGTGGTTTGGTGTAGGAAGAAACTCTATTATTTTCATTATAGTACATTCAGTAATATGGCCTATGTTATTAAATTTAGTAACAGGATTTAAAACCATACCTCCTATATATAAGAAAATAGGAGAAAATTATGAACTTACAAATTTCGGTATAATAAAAAATATATTAATACCAGCTTCCCTTCCTCATTTTATTTCAGGTATGAAAATAGGATGGTCAAGAGCTTGGAGAGCAGCTATTAGTGCTGAAATGGTTTTTGGTGCAGCAGGTGGTAGTGGAGGATTAGGCTGGTATATATTTAAAAAACGTGTTTTTATGGATACTCCAGGTATAATTGCTGGTTTAATAGTAATAGTTATTATAGGTATAACAGTGGAAGATTTAATATTTAGTAGATTGGAGAAATCTACAGTAAAAAAATGGGGAATGTCTATATGAGCGTGATTCTTACTATAGAGAAATTAACTAAGAGATTTAATAATAATAATCAATCTTTAAAAGTGCTAGAAGATCTTAGTTTTACAGTAGATAGAGGAGAATTTCTTTCTATTGTAGGGCCTTCAGGTTGTGGTAAATCTACATTATTAGGTCTGCTTGCAGGATTTGATAAGGAATTTTCAGGTAAAATGTTTATAAATGAGCAAGAGATATTAGGACCTAAATTAGATCGAATAATGGTATTTCAAGATTTTAATCAGCTTTTTCCATGGAAAACTTTATTAGAAAATGTAATCTTTCCTTTGAAAATTAACAATATAGGAGATAAGCATAAGCTTAGAAAAGAAATAGCCAAAGAGTTTCTGACAATGGTAAGGTTAGAAGAATATTTAGAATATTATCCTCATCAATTATCTGGTGGTATGAAGCAAAGAGCTGCCATAGCAAGGGCCCTAGCCTTGAATCCAGATGTATTATTAATGGATGAACCCTTCGGAAGTTTAGATATTCATATAAAAGAAGAGCTTCAAGATATGCTATTAAGATTATGGGAAGATAGTAAATCTACAATAATTTTTGTTACTCACGATATAAACGAAGCAGTAAAGATGTCAGACAG
Organism: uncultured Clostridiaceae bacterium; assembly: GCA_964387405.1. Classification (GTDB taxonomy): domain Bacteria; phylum Bacillota; class Clostridia; order Peptostreptococcales; family Natronincolaceae; genus JAAZJW01. Next base: position 1,232 of record CAYLXY010000050.1, on the reverse strand, counting down.
AATTCTTATAATGAGTAATTGTCCTAGCAATATAAAAAAAATAGTAGAAAATAATATTAAAAGACCAAGAGAACCACTTGATATTGAATTTATTTCAAAGGTGAAAAAAATATCTGATATACTAAAAACTAGGAGTTAGTCCATGGACCAACTCCTAGTTATTTACCTTGTAAACTTTAATAGACCAGTCCTTCTGATTAATATATTCAGCTATTCTGATACCATAAGTTTTATCCTCATATTGGTGTATAAGCTGACAATTATTTTCAAAAAATACTTTCATATCCTCATAATAATTAGCTACATTTCCATAGACACCATTCCATCTAGGTCTTGAGTCATAAATAAAATCCATCTCCGCAGAATAAATAATATACTCTATTTTATTATTTTCTATATATTGGCCAAAGCTTAAATTATTCTTATCTAGGAAAGCAAGATTCCTATAATCATGTAGTTTTCCATTTTCAAAATAATATTCATAATTTAAATTAGCTAGCACAGTATCATCTTTACTAACTACCTTGGAAATATTTTCTAAATATCTAGAATAGCTAGTATTTAAAAATGGATAAATATTCAAAAAGCTGTTAGATAAAATAATAGTAATTAATATAAAACTACTAAAGTATTTGAGCCTAGTAGAAAAGCTCTCCAATATATATGTTATAAGCAAATAAAATAGTGGAAAGATAAATATTAGACTAGTCTGATTAAATCTACCTACTATAATTATGCCTATGTTAATAGCAATTATTGTGAGTATAATAGCTAAAATCTTTTCTCTTTGTATTTTGGATTTTGTAAATAATGATTTTATTAAAGATATTATAAAAATAGCAGGAAAAAGAAAAAATTGAAACTTAATATTAGGGGTGTAATAAGTGCCACTAATACGATGGTATAATTTTAAGTAAAAATATTTAAGTTGTGTTATTTTAGAATTGACAGGATTAAGAACTCCAAACTGATATCCAAATTTTGCATAGTTATGGAAGAAATTACTATCAAAATATAAGCTTAAAGATACAAAAAATAATGCAAATAAAAATATGGTGAGACCATAAACTATTATGTTTTTAAAGTTAGCTTTTTTACTAATTAAAATATGATATATATAGATAAATATAAATGGTAAAGAAATTATAAAACTATTAGGATGAATTCCTATACTTAAACCGATTATTATGCCTAGAAGTAAGTCCTTTTTATAAGTAAAAGAGTCAGTGTTT
>CAYLXY010000049.1:0-9821 GCA_964387405.1 uncultured Clostridiaceae bacterium | reverse complement strand
TGGAGGGGTAAATACTGAAAATCTTTGTGGTGTTATTAGTGGTGCAGTTGCCGTTTTAGGGATTTTATTTGTGAAAGAAAATGCACATGAAAGTGATTATATAGGAAGATTAACAGGAGAATTTGTTGAAGAATTTAAACAAAGAACAGGAAGTATAAATTGTAAAGAATTAAAAGAGAAATACAGAAATGAAAAAGAAAAATGCAGCCATATAGTTGATATAGGAGCAGAGATTCTAGAAGAAATTATAGTGAAACAAAGTTAAACTACATTGCTTAATACCAAGTTTTTAATTAATATTAGTAATAATATAATATTAAACCTGAATTATTCACAGAACTTTAATTTAACCTAAAACAACACAAATTACTTTTCAGAAACTTCAAAGATCACATATGTAGTGATTTTGACCTAAAAATGGACATAACTATCCTGTAATCACTATCTTTAATTTTGAAATTTTCAAGGACCAACCCTAAATTATTCTAATTGAGGCATTTTTCTTATGTTTTCAAAGGTCTCAAAGAATTCTTTTTTGTATGGACAAGTGCTACAAAGCTTAAATATAAGGTATCTTCCTGAACGAATAACTTTTGAAGCTATCTTTATTAACTTTAAACGGATAGCATAAGAAACTCCATTAGTTTCACATTGTTTAAACAAATCTGGTCTTGCAAATCCACTATCTCCTCTAAGATAAAAATGAGTCTCTGGATAGTTATTAAAATATTCATCTAATACTGGTTTCATAAAATCTACGACTCCTGTACTGCTATAAGCAGAACCATTTCAGGATTGTTAAAATTGTAAATATATTTTCTTAAAGCAATTAAAATTTCATTAAATTGCTCAAGGGTTTTATCATCCATCCGATTGAAAAACCTAGATAACGTAGGTTGTGAAGCTAAACCATCTTTATCTAGAATAGCATTTAGAACAGGTTCATCAGTTAATTCATCAGCATCATTATCATTGAAATATCTTGCTAGAACTTAGTAAATTACTTGTAATAGATTTTCATGATCTTTATGATCACGAATTGCAAGATCATTTGTTTTAAATATTTTTTTTAATAAGCTTATGAAAGCCAATTTTTTCGGCAAATTCTTTAATAAGAATTAGTCCAGAATCAGAAGATAAATTTCCACCACCAAAATTAATTTTAATTTTATTATTGCTTTTTAATTGAAAATTAGTTACCATAGACATAAGAGTTCCTCCTCTGTTTTGTGTTTGTTTCGCAACTACATTTTAACAAAGTTGGAGCTCTTTTTCTATAGTTTTATCTTCACTTGTTAAGTGAAAAACTTAAAGTGGTAAAACCTAGTGAGTGTGAGCTATTGATGGTATATTATAAAATTGTTATGAATAATTCAGGTTAAATAATATAGGGATAGATAAAATATTTAGAAGATTAGATAAAACTATTAGATTTATCTAATAATAAGTTTTTTTAGGATTAATAGGAGTGACAGATATTGGACTTTAAAATAATAAATATAGAAAAGCACCATAAATGCAAAATATATAAATTAATAGAAGAAATAAATAGAGAAGACAATCTAAACTACTCTTTAACAGATGAATGGCTTAATTATGTTACCCAAAATGCAGGAGAAGGTATATTTTTAGGTTTTCATGGTGAGAAGTTAGCAGGGCTAGGGACTTCTATGATTAATCCTGTATATAGGGATCAAGGAGCTTTAAATGTAGTTGGATCTCCAGATTATAGAAGAAAAGGTTTAGGATCTAGTCTTTATGATGAAATCTATAGTTTTACTAAGGAAGAAGATGTAAAAATAGTAGAAGCTTATGTAAAGAAAAGATTAGTTGATGGAGTAAGATTTGCACAAAAAAGAGCATAGGAGGCAGGGGTTAGGTTCTTACTTGTTAAAATCTTGTATTATGTGTTTAAAAGAGAGATATATACATAAGGCTTCATTGCTAGTTACTGGAGAGAATAAGAGGTCTTTAGAGCTTTATAGAAAAATAGGTTTTAAGGAAGTTGATGTTGATTTAATAGTGGTTAAGAAAATAGAATAATGTATGCAAGGGCAATGGGTCCTGTCCAAATTTGGTTGAATAAATAAAGAGAGATGATGCTATGACGGAGAAAGAGCAAGCAAAAAAACAGATAGAAGAACAGGGGGGAATATACATATGAACATTTTAGTTACAGGTGGAGCAGGTTTTATAGGGTCAAACTTCATAAAATATATGCTAGGAAAATATGATTATAATATTATAAGTTTAGATTTGTTAACCTATGCAGGGAACTTAAAAAACCTAGAAGATATTTCTAATAATGAAAGATATCATTTTATAAAAGGTGACATTTGTGATAGAGACCTAGTAGGCAATATATTTAAAAATTATAGTATAAATGTAGTAATAAATTTTGCAGCAGAGTCTCATGTAGATAGAAGTATAGAAGACCCTAAAATATTTTTAAAAACAAATATTTTAGGTACGGGGGTACTATTAGACCTAGCCAAAGATTATTGGAAATTAGATACTAATGATAAATATAGTAGAGAATTTAAAGATGGAGTTAAATTTATACAAATATCCACTGACGAAGTATACGGAGCTTTAGGGGCAGATGGATATTTTACTGAAGATACAAATTTACAACCCAATAGTCCATATTCAGCTTCAAAAACATCTGCGGATTTGTTAGTTAGGGCCTATTACGAAACTTATGGCTTGCCTATGAATATTACTCGTTGTTCTAATAACTATGGACCTTATCAGTTTCCGGAAAAATTAATTCCTTTAATGATTAGTAATGTATTAAATAATAAATCCCTTCCTATATATGGTGATGGAAAGCAAGTTCGTGATTGGTTACATGTTAAAGATCATTGTATAGCTATAGATACAATTTTACATAAGGGTCAGGCTGGCGAAGTCTATAATATTGGTGGAAATAATGAAAAGGAAAATATTGAAATTGTAAAGTTAATTTTGAATAAACTTGGAAAAGATGAAAGTTTAATAACCTATGTACAGGATAGGTTAGGACATGACAGAAGGTATGCTATTGATAACAGTAAAATAACTAGGGAACTAGATTGGAAACCTTCTTATACTTTTGAAGAGGGGATAGCAGAGACAATAGATTGGTATTTAATACATATAACTTTTTAGTTTTTCTTTTGATTCAAAGTTTTTTAGTATAAAATTATTGTAAGTAAAAAATAGAAAAATAAAAGAGAAGAATTTTAAAAAGATCTTTAAACTCTTAAATCCCATCTAATAATTCGAAAACAATACGAATTATTAGATGGGATTTCTTATTTTAGTAGATTAATATGATTTAATCAACTATAGGATTGTCTAATACATCATTAGAGTGATTAACAGTTTGAAGCAATAATTTTTCGGGGCTTTCATAAGGAGTTACCCAACCTTTATTTATAGATAATCCTGATAATGCTGTGTGCTCTGCTATAACTTGGGTTAAATTTGCACTAAATAACTGTTTTAATTCTGGGGTTGAAGCTACTAAAGTTGCATCTAAATATGCGGCAGATGCAGCAGCTTTTGCTGCTAGTCCATTACTTGCTATAGCATGCTCTGTTAAATTTGTAGTTTTTTTCCCCATCATTTTTTTAACATTACTCATACTGGCCCACCTCCCCAGTGCCTAAAATTTGATTTTCATTAATAAACTGTTGGATACCTTTTACTCTAGCTTCCGATGCCATTATAGCAGCTCCAGATGATTTTCTTAAATCCTCATCTGTAATTAGCATATGTGTAGCTTTACTAGCTTCTAGTCCTTCAGTTTCCATAGTTAACATTCCAGTGAGCACTATCAACTCTGCATCTGATAATTTCCTCATTATTAAACCTCCATATAAGATTATTTAATCAATTATATTATCTATTAATTAGATATCAAATATTCATATATGGCATAGCAATTATTTGGAATATAATTTAATAAAAAAAATTTTTAATTTTTCAGCAGAAGCAGGTTTTGTAATTCCACCAGTACATTTTACATGCACTATCTTTCAAGGTAGTTTTCCAATATACTACCTTCTTCCTTTGTACACTCTTTTCCATTTTCCATATCCTTAGTAAGTTCAATTATTGTTATTTTATCTATTTCTCTTTTCAAGTTTTGTATTTCTTCTTTCATTTCCTGATTTTCATTATCTAGAGATTTTACTTTTATATTTTGTCTTACTTGTTTTACAAGTCCCATTAATAATACAATTATTGCACCTAAAATAGCCGATATTAATATAACTAGGGTTAGGGACATATTAAATTGTCCAAATAAAAAGTTAATAACAACAGTATTAGCATTTTGAATAGCAAATAATGCAACTATAATAGCAAATAATAAAGTTATAATAAAACTTATCCCCATTTTCATAAAAATCCTCCTTGCATTTAATTAAATCATATATTCTATTCTGTTTTACTTTATACCCAATATGATATATATTAAATCACTAAATGGGGAATATTAAAAAGTGCACTAATCTTTGGGCCTAATGGCAGCAGAGGACAAATGGTATAAAAACATTAGCTTATACGCAAGAAGGAGTTTTTATAAGTGTTATTAATAAAAAGGATTTTTTATGCTATAATGATGATAGTATAACTAATAATATATAAAGATCTTATATCTGTGAATATATTTAAAATTACAAACAAAAATTTAAGTTAAAAAATTTATACTTAGAATACTTAATAAAAGTGTTTATAAACATAGTCTGAAGGGAGAATATATAATGGAATATAAAATGCTACATACTTGTATAAGAGTAATGGATTTAGAAAAATCTTTAAAGTTTTATCAAGAGGCCTTAGGCTTAAGGGAGACTAGGAGAAAAGATTTTCCAGAGCATGAATTCACCTTGGTTTTTTTAGCGGATAAATTAGGTCATTATGAAATAGAATTGACTTATAACTATAAGCAAAATGAACTTTATAAAATAGGAAATGGTTTTAGCCATATTGCAGTTTCAGTGGAGGATCTAGAGGTATCTCATAAAAGACACCAAGATATGGGGTATAAAGTTACAGAATTAAAAGGTTTACCAGGAGAAAAACCTAGATATTATTTTGTTACAGATCCAGATGGATATGATGTTGAAGTTATAAGAGCAGCTAACTAAATGTTGTTTAAAATTTCAGTTGACAAATAGAAATAAGTCAATGTATAATAAAATTGTAAAAACTTAAAGTTTATTCACTCGACAAATCAAAAATTATCAAATAAAAGCAATTATCAGAAGATCTTTGAAATATCTAATAAACAGAGTGAATAACTTTTTTTTCAGTTCAAAGTGGTAAGACCATACGACGACCATACTAATAAGTTTAATACCACTTGTATCATTCTAGTAAAAAAATAGAAAAGGGGGGATTAAAACTAATATATAACTATTATAATGGTAAAAGACATTGTACAAAGAAAAATGCAACGAAAACTGTATTCAAAACAAAAATCAATCAAATTCAAAAGGAGGATTTTTAAATGTATGCATTAATTGGTTCTTTACCTATTGTACTTACGATAGTTTTAATGGTAGGATTTAACTGGCCTGCAAAAAAAGTTATGCCAACTGCTTGGGGATTAGCAATTATATTAGCGGCAACTGTGTGGAAAGTAGATTTTCAATGGTTATTAGGATCAACAGTTTTTGGAGGATTAAGTGCTTTTAGTATTTTACTTATTGTCTTTGGAGCTATTTTGTTAATGAATACACTAAAAAATAGTGGTGCAATGAAGGTTATTAGCAAAGGTTTTTATGGTATTTCTCCTGATAGAAGAATACAAGCTATAATTGTTGCTTTTCTTTTCGTTTCTTTTATTGAAGGGGCAGCAGGATTTGGAACACCAGCAGCTTTAGCAGCACCTTTATTAGTAGGTCTAGGTTTTCCACCACTGGCTGCAGCTATGTTAGCATTGGTAGGAGATAGTACATCAGTTAGTTTTGGTGCCGTAGGAACACCGATTATTGGAGGAGTAAGTTCTATATTAGGTAATCCTGAAACAGTGGCTCAAATAGAAGGAGCAGGAATGACTACAGCTGAATTTATGAATAAAGTAGGGATTTGGTCAGCAATTCCACATGCTGTAGTGGGAATATTTATTCCGTTAATTATTGTAATGATGCTTACAAAATTATTTGGCGAGAAAAAGTCATTTAAAGATGCTTTCGAAGTAGCACCATTTGCAATTTTTGCAGGAATAGCATTTGTTGTACCATATGTTTTAATTGCAGTATTCTTTGGTCCAGAATTACCAGCATTATTAGGGGCGTTAATTGCACTTATTATTGTAGTACCTGCAGCAAAAAATGGATTCTTATGTCCTGAAAATGTATGGGATTTTCCTAAAAAAGAACAATGGGATGATTCTTGGTTAGCATCAGAAGAAATGGCAGCAACAACAGAAACAGATAATAAGAAAGAAATGAGCCTTATTAAAGCTTGGCTACCATACATTCTAGTTTCACTAATCTTAGTAGTAACAAGAATTCCAAGTTTCGGATTAAAAGGCATTCTAACAGGTATTAGTGTTAGTTGGAATGGGGTACTAGGAACAAATCTAAACTATGTATTACAATATTTATGGTCACCTGGTGTAGTTCCTTTTACACTGGTAGCAATTTTAACAATTTTCATCCATAAGATGAAGGGTGATGTAGTTAAGGAAACTTGGTCAAATTCATTTAAACAAGTAATTCCAGCAGCAATTGCACTTGTATTTGCCATTGCAATGGTTCAAGTTATGTTAAATTCAGGTAATAACACATCAGGTTTAGACAGTATGATAGTAACACTATCTACGGCAGTAGCAAACGTATTCCAAGGGGTATGGCCTTTATTTGCACCAATTATCGGGGTACTTGGCGCATTCATATCAGGAAGTAACACAACATCTAACATATTATTCTCTGGATTCCAATATAACGTAGCAGATCAAGTTGGGATTTCTAAATTAATGATACTTGGTCTTCAAGTAGTTGGTGGGGCTGCTGGTAATATGATTTGTGTACACAACGTAGTAGCTGTTTGTACAACTGTAGGTGTACTAGGTAAGGAAGGAAAAATTATTAAAGTTAATATAATTCCTGCAGTTATCTATTCTCTAGTGGCAAGTTTAGTTGCATATATAGCTGTGATTATGTTTGCACCAGGTTTATTCTAAAAATTCTAAAAGACAAACTATTACTATTTAATGCACTAGAAGGGAGCTAAAATAATGAGAACTATTAAGATACCTTATTCTGGGAGTCATATAACATTAAATATTCCAAATGAAAATGTTGAAGCAGTCTTAGAGTCTAAGGCACACAGCTTTAAGGTAGAGGAAGATGAGCAGACTATTGTAAGAAATGCGTTAAAGAACCCAATTGATTCTCCTATGTTAAGGGAATTGGCAAAGGATAAACAAAACATTGTTGTAATTACTAGTGACCATACAAGACCAGTACCTAGTAAAATTACATTGCCTATCCTATTAGAGGAGATAAGAGCTGGTAACCCAAAGGCAGATATTACAATTCTAATTGCTACAGGATTCCATAGACCTACTACAAAAGAAGAGATGATAGATAAATTCGGTGAAGAAATTGTTAATAATGAGCGAATTATAAATCATGAGTGCCAAGACGACGAAATGATGACAAAGGTTGGAATATTACCTTCTGGTGGTGAATTGTGGCTTAATAAGATTGGTATGGAAGCAGATTTACTTGTATCAGAAGGGTTTATAGAGCCACATTTCTTTGCCGGATTCTCTGGTGGACGTAAAAGTGTTTTACCAGGAATTGCTGCTAGAACTACGGTATTAGCAAATCATTGTTCTAAGTTTATTGCTAGCGATTGTTCGCGTGCAGGCCTGTTGGATGAAAACCCAATCCATAAGGATATGGTTTTTGCAGCAGAGGCAGCTAACCTTGCCTTTATGTTTAATGTTGTAATTGATAGTGATAAGAAAATTATTTATGCAGTGGCTGGTGATAAGGTAACAGCACACCGTAAAGGTTGTGACTTTGTTAAGGAACTTGCCAGTGTAGATGCAGTGCCTGCTGATATTGTAATTACTTCTAATGGGGGATACCCACTAGACCAAAACATTTATCAGGCAGTTAAAGGTATGACGGCGGCGGAAGCCTCTACTAAAGAAGATGGTGTAATCATCATCGCAGCTGCATGTAATGATGGACACGGCGGAGAAGATTTCTATCAGACCTTCATACAGTCATCTGGTCCACAGGACATCATGGATAGAATCATGGAAATTCCAATGGATAAAACAATACCAGATCAATGGGAGTCACAAATCCTAGCAAGAATATTAATAAAACATAAAGTTATCCTTGTTACTGATCAATGTGATCCTAAGATGATTGAAGATATGTATATGATCCATGCAAGTACCGTTGAGGAAGCTTTGCAGAAAGCTAGGGAAATAAAGGGTGAAGATGCACGAATTACTATTATTCCAGATGGAGTATCCGTAATTGTAAAGGAATAAAATGAAAAAACTATTTACAAACCACGGTAAAATTTAATTTGTTAGATAAAAAAATAAACATGCTTAGTAATTGACTTCTGTGTGGAGAAAATTTCTAAGCATGTTTTATTAGAGAGATTTAATATTTTAGGTTTTAAACTAGCCTTTTGGCCGAACAGGCAGCAGCGAGTAGCCAAGAAATTGCTGCTTCTTCCCAGGAACAAACTGTAGCTATTCAAGAAATGGCAAATGCAAATCAAAATATGTTTAATATGGCTAACAATCTTGATGAATATATTCAACAATTTAAAATTTAAACTAAGAATACCCACTGGTTTATGTCTAGTAATTAACTTTTTTATGAAGAAGATTGCTAGGCATGTTTTTTATTTTAATGGTATATGTATAAAGGGATATTTATGATATAATGGCAGTATTATAACAATTATAGTATATTAGTTAAGGTATTTAAAAACCTATTAAAATAAGAGCGAATTTTCTAGAGAGGTGAAGTAATGTTCAAGCCAGTTAAAAATATAAAAGTATATGAACAAGTGACAGAACAGATACAAAATATGATTGTAAATAAAGAATTAAAGAAAGGGGATAAGCTACCTTCTGAAAGGGACTTAGCCGAACAATTAGAGGTTAGCAGGACTTCTGTTAGGGAGGCACTGAGGGCATTACAGATTATTGGATTAATTGAGGTAAGGCAAGGAGAAGGAAGTTTTATTACACAAAATTTTGAACAATCTTTATTTCAGCCATTGTCAATTATGTTTGTGCTACAGAACAGTAAACCAGAGGAAATTATTGAGTTAAGAAAAATTATAGAAGTAGAAACTGCGTATTTGGCTGCTGAAAGAGCAACAGATGAGGAAATAGAAAAACTTAGAAAACTTATTGAAAGATTAAAGCTGTTAAAAGATCTTAATGATGAAAAAGCAAGTGTTGAAACAGATAAAAAATTTCATTATTCTATTGCAGAGGTTTCTAAAAATAAACTATTATCTAATGTACTAAATGTAATATCAGAACTTATGGACAAATTTATAAAAGATGCAAGAGGAATGATATTATCAGATGAAGAAAATAAAGAAGTACTAATTTATCAACACGAGGCCATATTTAAGGGAATAGAAGCTAAAGATCCAGATGCTGCAGCAAATGCTATGCAAGCTCATATACAGCTTATCATGACAGATTACTTAGGGAAACTATAAATATTTAAGATTTTTATTAGGTATGTAAATTGTTATATGTATAATATTATGATATGAGTGCTGAAATGTTCCTTTCTATATTTTTATTAATATTTAGTTTTGATTCT
>CAYLXY010000048.1:0-9936 GCA_964387405.1 uncultured Clostridiaceae bacterium | reverse complement strand
AAGACGGCGATAATATAAAAATATTTAAAGTTTTCAAACTTTACTTTACAACATTAAGTTTTTATAAGGGATTGATAATAGGTGTGGTAAAAGATTGTAGGAATATTATTAGAAATATTTGGTGTTAAATCAAATCAAAAATTGATAACAAAGAGAGGAGATTATTATGAAAATTGTGATTTTAGCTGGTGGGTTTGGAACTCGAATTAGCGAGGAAAGCCATCTAATGCCTAAACCAATGATTGAAATAGGTGAAAAGCCGATATTGTGGCATATTATGAAATATTATTCTCATTTTGGGTATAATGAATTTATTATTTGTTGTGGGTACAAGCAGTATGTCATAAAAGAATTTTTTGCAGATTATTATCTTCATACGTCTGATGTAACTTTTGACTTTACTGCAGAAAATAAAATGATAGTACATAACAATTCTTCAGAGCCTTGGAAAGTTACTCTTGTTGATACTGGGCTTAATACAATGACTGGAGGTCGTATTAAAAGAGTTGCCTCTTATATTGGCAACGAACCTTTTATGCTTACTTATGGTGATGGAGTTGCAGATATTGATATAAACAAACTCGTAGAATTCCATAAATCTCATGGGAAAACAGCTACAATCTCATCGGTACAACCAGGAGGACGTTTTGGTATGCTCGATATTGATAGCGATGAGTCTGTTAAGAATTTTATGGAAAAAAGCAAAGAAGATGGTGGGTGGATTAATGCTGGTTTTATGGTTTTAAACCCTGAAATAATGAATTATATAGATGGAGATGATTGCATTTTTGAACGATATCCATTAGAAACAGTAGCTGCTGAAGGTCAACTAAAAGCATTCAAGCATGAGGGATTTTGGCAGTGTATGGATACTTTAAGAGATAAACAGCTTTTAGAAAAATTATGGGAGAATAACGATGCTCCTTGGAAAGTATGGTAGATAAAATGCTTGGTTTTTATAAAAACAAAAAAATATTAATAACAGGACATACTGGCTTTAAAGGAACTTGGTTGAGCAAAATCTTAATAAATGCAGGTGCTGATGTTACTGGCTATTCACTAGATCCACCAACTTATCCTAACTTGTTCGAAATAAGCGGTATTAAAGAAGATATAAATTCTGTAATTGGCGACATTCGAGATCTGAATCATTTAGGACAAGTATTTGATGATTTTCAACCTGAAATAGTATTTCACTTAGCAGCACAACCAATAGTAAGAGATTCATATAATAACCCACATTATACATATGAAACAAATGTTATGGGTACAGTTAATGTGCTAGAATGTATTAGAAAAAATAAATGTGTTAAATCATTTCTTAATGTAACAACAGACAAGGTATACCAGAATAATGAATGGGTATGGGGATATAGAGAGACAGATCCTTTGAATGGCTATGATCCTTATTCAAATAGTAAATCATGCTCGGAACTCGTAACACATAGCTACAAGAATTCTTTCTTTACTGATGGGGAAATTAGTATTTCAACAGCAAGAGCTGGTAATGTAATTGGCGGCGGTGATTTTGCAAATGATAGAATAATTCCTGATAGTGTTAGAGCAGCAATAGAAGCAAAGGACATTATTGTTAGAAACCCTCATTCGGTAAGACCGTATCAACACGTACTAGAACCTTTAAATGCGTATCTTATTATAGCTGAAAAGCAATACCTAGAAAAAAAATATGAAGGATATTACAATGTTGGACCAGATGATCAAGACTGTGTAACCACAGGTGTGTTAGTAGATTTGTTTTGTGAAAAGTGGGGACAAGGACTTTCTTGGATTAATCAATATGATGGTGGGCCACATGAAGCAAGCTTTTTAAAGCTAGATTGTTCAAAAATGAAGACAACATTTAATTGGAAACCTAGATGGAATGTAGAAGATGCGATTGAAAGAACTGTAGAATGGACAAAAGCATATATAGCTGGAGAAAATATCTCTCTAGTTATGGATAAACAAATTGATGAATTTATAGGAGGTGCTATATAATGTTTAATAATATGTCAGAATTAGAAGCAAGGCAACAAATCTTGGATATGGTTTCTGAGTATTGTGATATATATCATAACAATAAAAAATATCAAGTTGGAGATCGAATACCTTATGCCTCAAGAGTGTATGACTCTAGAGAAATGAATAATTTAGTAGATAGTGCTCTAGAATTTTGGTTGACATCTGGTAGATATACTGAAGAATTTGAAAAGAAATTTTCTGAATATCTTGGTGTTAAGTACTGCTCATTGGTAAACTCAGGTTCATCTGCAAATTTGGTTGCATTTATGTCATTAACGTCCCCATTACTAGGAGAACGACGAATTAATAGGGGAGATGAAGTTATAACTGTTTCAGCTGGATTTCCGACCACAGTAACTCCAATAATCCAATATGGAGCTATACCTGTTTTTGTAGATGTAACTATTCCTCAATATAATATAGACGTAAATCAGTTAGAAGAAGCTTTATCTTCAAAGACTAAAGCAGTTATGATTGCACATACTCTAGGAAATCCATTTGATTTAAAATCAATAAAAGAATTTTGTGATAAAAATAATTTATGGCTAGTAGAAGACAACTGTGATGCATTAGGTTCAAAATATACAATAAATGGAGTTGAAAAGTTCACTGGAACAATAGGCGATATCGGGACTTCAAGTTTTTATCCGCCACATCATATGACTATGGGTGAAGGTGGAGCTGTATACACTAATAATTCACTTTTGAATAAAATTATGCGTTCCTTCAGAGATTGGGGTAGGGATTGTGTTTGTCCATCTGGCACGGATAATCTTTGCGGACATAGATTTGATAAGCAGTATGGTGACTTACCAATAGGATATGATCATAAATATGTTTATTCGCATTTTGGTTATAATTTAAAGGCAACTGATATGCAAGCCGCAATTGGATGTGCCCAATTAGAGAAGTTTCCTTCGTTTGTAAAAAAGAGAAGGCATAATTTTGATAGATTAAAAGAAGCATTAAAGGTAGCATCAGATAAATTAATTTTACCTGAAGCATGTGAAAATTCTGAACCGAGTTGGTTTGGTTTTCTTATAACATGTAAAGATGGAACAGATAAAAATAAAGTTGTTCAGTACATTGAAAGTAAGGGCGTACAAACTAGAATGTTGTTTGCTGGAAACTTAATTAAACAACCTTGTTTTGATGAAATGAGAAGTGATGGACAAGGATACCGAGTAATCGGAAACTTAGAAGTCACAGATAGAGTTATGAAAGATACATTTTGGGTAGGTGTTTATCCAGGCATGACAGATGAGATGATTGATTATATGGCAAGTGTCATTATCGAAGCTATTCAGATTTAGGAGGTCTCTATGAAAGTTTCTGATTATATTGTTGAGTTTTTTATAGAAAAAGGCATAACAGATGTTTTTGGTTACCCAGGTGGAATGGTAACTCATTTAATGGAATCTTTTGACAAATATAGTGAAAGCATTAAGGCACATGTGAATTATCATGAGCAGGCTTCTTCATTTTCTGCATGTGGATATGCACAGGTAACAATGAAGCCTGGAGTTGCTTATGCAACAAGCGGACCAGGTGCTACTAATCTAATTACAGGGATTTGTAATGCCTATTTTGATTCAATTCCAACAATATTTTTAACGGGACAAGTAAATACTTTTGAATCAAAAACGGGATTACGGGTAAGGCAAAAAGGATTTCAGGAAACTGATATTATTTCAATGATAAATGAAGTTACAAAATTTAGTGTATATGTTGAAAAACCAGAGGATATCAAATATATGCTTGAAAAAGCATATATTGTTTCTTTGGAAGGTAGGCCAGGTCCAGTTTTATTAGATATACCTATGAATATTCTTAGAGCAGATATAGACCCATTGAAATTAAAAGGATATGAAAACAATAACCAAGAAGATACACAAATTAATATTGAGGATATCCTACTTAAGATTTCACAGGCAAAAAGGCCATGCATATTAATAGGAGCTGGAGTTAAAATCAGCGGAGCCGTAGAAGCGTTTAGAGAATTGGCAGAAAAATTGAAGATCCCAGTTGTTAGCAGTATGCTGGCTTTTGATGTGCTGTCACATGATGATGAATTTAATTATGGATTTATTGGTGCATATGGCAATAGGCATTCTAACTTTATTATAGCTAAGAGTGATTTGGTAATATCATTAGGTAGCCGTATGGATGTTAGACAGGTTGGTGGGCGTAAAGAGGGGTTTGCAGTAAATGCCACTCTTATAAGGGTAGACATAGACCCTGGAGAATTAACAAACAAAATTAAGGATAATGAAATACAGTTAATTACCGACGTTAAGGATTTTATTATTGAGTTATCTAGGAAAATTTCAAATGATATAGGTAAATATAGTGATTGGATAAATATTTGTAGTGAAATAAAAGAAAAGTTACAAAATACAGACAAAAAAGAACCGAATAATTATATTGAAAAAATAAGTGAAAATATACCAGACAATACTGTGGTTACTACTGATGTCGGGCAAAATCAAGTATGGGTTGCACAATCGTTTAAAACGAAACCCAATCAGAAAATATTATTTTCTGGAGGTCATGGTGCAATGGGATATTCATTGCCTGCCGCTATAGGAGCATATTATGGTAGCAAACTACCTGTTATAAGTTTTAATGGAGACGGCGGAATACAAATGAATGTACAAGAATTACAATTTGTTTCAAGAGAAAAGCTACCAATAAAAATAGTGATAATGAATAATAATGCATTAGGTATGATACGACATTTCCAAGAAATGTATTTTGAATCAAATTACACTCAAACTGTCAAAGGATATGGGTATTCAACTCCTGATTTCGAATTGATAGCTAAATCATACGGTCTTGGTTATGAAAGAATTTGTGATATAGAGGATATAAAGGCTGAGATGTTTAACAATAATCAACCTATAATAATTGATGTGCAATTAAAAGGAAATACATATGTATTTCCTAAATTAGAGTATGGAAAGCCAAATCAAGATCAAGAGCCGCTTATTGATAGAGAGTTGTATAATTACCTTATGCAGTTGTAGAAAGGTTGTAGTATAATATGAGAAAAATAGTAGTAACCGGTGCTACTAGCTTTATTGCAGTACATTTATTAAAGAAGTTATTAGAAAATGGTGATTATGTTTATGCAATAGTTAGACCAAATTCAAATAATTCATATAGGATACCAGAGCATAAAAATATCAAGATAATAGAATTAGAGTTAAAAAAAATTGATTTATTACCTAGATATATAAGTGAGAATATTGATATAATATATCACTTTGCATGGGAAGGAAT
The DNA here is from genome assembly GCA_964387405.1 of uncultured Clostridiaceae bacterium. Classification (GTDB taxonomy): domain Bacteria; phylum Bacillota; class Clostridia; order Peptostreptococcales; family Natronincolaceae; genus JAAZJW01. Next base: position 4,632 of record CAYLXY010000048.1, on the reverse strand, counting down.
ACGGGGAAAAGATAGAGATGATTGTTTTCTTCAAGAAAGCAACTATATAGCAACTAAGAATGCAATAGGTATAGCAAAAGAGTTAAATACCTCTATTTTTATAGGTTTAGGCTCACAAGCAGAATATGGCAATGTAAAGGGCGTTATTGATGAAGAACAATTAGGAAAACCTACATCCCAGTATGGTATATATAAGCTTAAATCTAAAATGTATTGTGAAACTTATGCAAGACAGAACAATATGCTATTTTATTGGCCAAGAATTTTTAGTGCTTATGGAATTTATGATTATCATAATTCATTGATAATGACATGCATTGAAAAGATGAGAAAAAATGAAGATATAAATTTGACAGAATGTATACAAAAATGGGACTATGTTTATGTAGAAGACATAGCATCAGCATTATTAAAGTTTGGAGTAGTAAGATGTGATAGTGGGATTTATAATATAGGTAGTGGTGAAGGTAGAATCTTAAAAGATTATGTAATAGAATTAAATCAGATATTGGATTCAAAAAGTATATTGAAATTTGGTTCTGTTCCGTATGGCGAACAAGGTAAAGTGGATATAGAACCAAAAATTGATAAAATAAAGCATGCATTGGATTGGTATCCAGAAACATCATTCAACGAAGGGATAAATAATATTTTAAAATGGTATTCATCACATAACTCATTCTAGATTTATTCATACCAACCTCATCCACAAACCAATATACCCTCTAAACATATCCCCAGTAACCCTGAGTACTTACTAAGATTACAACTAGCTGGGTCTGTGGCATGGTAGCATAGTGAAGTGTGTTGGGTGGTTTGAACACAACTACCAAGAATAGCAGAACGCCCGTGCCAGGTACCAAAAATTAACTTATCTTAACGTTGGAATTTCAATGGTTCCAGACCTTGAATTAACATAATAAATACTTATTATTAACTTATTCTATTACAGAGAAGATACGTTTTTTTCATGTGGTTGATCTTGCAGAAGGTCATGTTGCTGCTATTGAGAAATTAACTGAAGGTGTACATATCTACAACCTCGGCACAGGCCAAGGGACTTCAGTCCTTCAACTGGTACAAGTCTTTGAAGAAGTTAATAATATAAAGATCCCATACGAAATAGTAGATAGGAGACCTGGTGATTTAGCTACGGTGTTTGCGGATGTTGGGAGAGCTGAGCAGGAGCTGGGTTGGAAGAGTCATAGGAGTACTGAGGATGTATGCAGAAGCGCGTGGAAATTTGAGAGGAATTATAGAGAATAAAATTAATAATATAGTAATTTGAAAGGATTTTTACTATGGGAAAAAACTTAACGAATAATCAAATATTATTAGATGAAATAATAAAACAAGAATTTGAAGACAATCCGAATTATTCAAATGTAAGTGAGTTCTTTGAATATTTTGTTGCAGAGCAATCGCTAAAGGAATACGATTTGAGCTATGAAGAGATAGAGCAGGGGATAAAGGGAAGTGGTCTTGACGGAGGGTGCGATGCAATCTATTTGTTTTTAAATGGAATGTTAGTTACAGAAGATATTTTGAGTGATTTTAAGTTTCCTAAAGATATAAAACTTGAATTTATAATAATACAGGCAAAAAACTCAACATCAATTAATGAAGATGTAATTATGAAATGGTGTCCCCTTCAATAATTAAATTCGAAGCAAGTTATGATGATTTTCAAGTGCCAGCAACCAATCAAATTATGAAAAATAAAAAAATAATACCCTAATTTAATGTTAGCATTAGAATACTTCAATGAAAATTATAATTATATAAAGAAAAGAGCAATGCAAATAGACTTACTAATAAATAAGTCTATTAAAGAAGTATATTAACAAATTTAATTAAGCAACCTTTTTATAAGTATGATATAAACCGTTAAGTACAGGTTTTGATTTTAGCTTAGATTCACTTATATTTGTAGATATATACTTTGGAAAAGGTATAGGTGTTTTGCAATCAATACCTTGATGAGTACGGTGAGTATTATAATAATCATTAACATATTCTTTTAATAATCGATATAAATGAGCTTCATTGATAGGGATTATATGGTTAGTTAGTTCCTGTCTTATAATCCCGTTTACTCGTTCTGCAATCCCATTTTGCCAAGGTGAGTAATAAGATATTCTTTTGGATTTAATACCCATATTTGATAAAAATGTTTGAAAAGAATTACATACAAAAACAGCATCATTATCATGAATAAGATACTTTGGCTTATGATCGTAGGGTGTAGCATTTCTAATTTGTTGTTTAACCCAATCTAGATTAGGATTCGATGTAACAGCAAAGTGTTCAATCTTTCTAGATTCATGATTTATAATTATAAGAACGTAGAGTATTTTAAACCATAAGGTTGGAACAACAAAATAATCCATAGCCCATATTTCTTTACTATGGTTTCTAAGAAATGTTTTCCAAGATTGAAGCTGTTTTTCTGATGGGGGCTTTCTTATTGTAGGAACATATTTAGATATTGTATTAGGTGCTGGAGGATCAATTATACCCATAGAAAGTAGCATTTCATGGATTTTCTCAGCAGACATCAATGGATTTTCTTTATGTATTTCTTTTATTAGATTGATGACATCCTTTGGAATGGGAGGTCTACCTACTTTTATTGATTTTTTTCTCCAATACAATTTAAATGCTGTTTTATGCCAACGAATAACCGTATCGGGTTTAAAAATAATTGATAGGGGTTTCCAATTGGGATGAAACTTTGATATCAATACCCATAGTTGCCTAAAAGCGGTAGTTGTCTTGGACTTTTTTATTTTTTTATTTTCAAGCTTTTCAGTTAAAAGTGAAATTTGACTTCTAAGTGCTATAATTTCTAAATCTTTAGCGGTATTGGTCATGAATATTACTTTTATAAATTGTAAAATATAACTTGACCATTGTTTAATATATTTCTGAAGTAATTTCAATTGATTTCCCTCCTCTTCTAAGATACCAATATTATACATTTAAAAATAGAAATATACAATTATGATTTTGAAATACTAGAACCTGAATAAGCAAAGTAGGTGAAAATATGTTAGTTAAAATAAGTATGGTATTTTATGTAATAGCTGCAATTTTAAATTTTATAAATGGGCAGCTGACTTTGCTTGTATTGTCAGTTGTGTTGGGGATTATCACCACTATATTAAGTATGTATTTGAGTTATCGTCAAGTGGGTCTTCAGTTAAAAAAGTATAGAGAAACCGTATGGCAAATGGAGGCCGAAGGAGCTAGTGAAGATGAGATATTAAAGTTCATGGAACAAGATACAGAGGTCGATGAAAGTAAGTTGCTTGAAGCTCCTTTATGGATAAATCTCTTAGTGACACTGAGCATAGTGGCTAGTTTTGTGTTATTTATACTTGGAGTTATGGAGTGGTTAAACATATGAAAAGAAAAATATATACTTGGTTATTAGTAGTATTATGGATGGCATTAATATTTTATCTATCCCATCAACCAGCTACTAAATCCAATGGACTTAGTAAAGGGGCAACAGAAATAATAGTGGAAACTGTTGAGAAAGTAGCACCTAAAGTAGATATAAACAAAAGGAGCTTCAATCATATTATAAGAAAGAATGCTCATTTCTTTGCCTATTTAGTTCTAGGTATTTTAGTGGCGAATGGGTTAAGAAGTAGTGGAGTAATTGGATATAGATCTATAGGACTAGCCATACTAATCTGTATATTATATGCTATAAGTGATGAAATCCATCAGTTATTTGTTCCAGGAAGAGGTGGACAAGTTAGGGATGTAATTATTGATAGTGCTGGGGCTGTTGTTGGGATATTAGGGTATAAAGGATTTTCGAAGATGGGATAAATGATAGTGGAGGGGGATATACAATATGTATTTTTCAATCAATGCTTATAAAGCATTACTTGGGTTAGATGGCACTTATCGATTATGTAAAAATGGTGACTGGAGAAGTAATATTGATTTTAAATCTTTTGATGAGGAGCATGATATGTTATTTATAACATATAAAGATGCGGAACTTTGGTTAAAGAGAAATCCGGAAGTAGAGATTGATGGAGTGATGGCTAGGGTAAGGGATAAAGAACAAACTATGACGCTAGGAGAACGTAAGATAGATTTTGAAATCATAGTTCATCGTGTTTCAAAGCCAACAAACCTATATGCTACTAGAGAGCAAATAAAAGAGGTATTGAAGGAAGGGGATGATAGTTATAATAATTGTTTGGTGATTGATTATGATGGATTACCCCAATTACTGAAATTAATAAACCAGATGCCTTATTTGGTAACTAGCTATCCTGTTCGACTTGAGACCTTTAATGCAAGAAATAGATATGTTGGGGATCATATAAAAATAGATGATGTAGATGAAACGTATATGGCATTATTAGAAACTTGGAATCTTCATATCTTAACGGGTAGACAATTTTATCGTGACTATGTAAGTGGAGATAAGAAAGAAGAAGAATTAATTGATGAGATTCTAGAAAAAACATCTTTATTATTATAGTATATTTAAGTGGGCATTTCCAACTATATTTATTGGGAACTTGATAGCTGTTTATGATATCCTAAAAGTACCCCAAATTCTAATTGAAAATTCCCCTAGAGGAAATATATAATAACCCTATG